>NZ_JAFEVM010000002.1:0-137506 GCF_016901105.1 Treponema sp. Marseille-Q4523
CGATAGAGGCGTATCATTCCGGGGGAAATCCTGAAATTCAAGATATTTCATATTTTAATAAAGAAAAATTTATAAAAATCGGAAAACTGGAAAAGTTTCCGATTGCGTTAATTCAAACGATACCGTTTAATTTTAATAAAATTGATATTTCCGATACGTTCCTTGATACCAAATACGGGATAACAAAATTAGGATATGATATCTTACGGTATAAATATACTTGGATAGAAGAATGGGGTATGCCCGTACTTGAAGAGTACGTAAAAAATCACCCTGAATATACTGTGGAAGAACTTAAGAAAATGAAATTGTATAATAAAAGATGATATTATAAAAGAAAATATTATCTATAAGTATCTTTTCGTGCTTCAATATCCACTATAAATACGATAACCGTATCTTCCGATATTTTATAGAACAGACGATAATCCCCTATTCTGAAACGATATAGGTCTTTGTAATTATCTTTGAGCTTTTTAATATTTGAGCCGAAATAGGGATTTTCACGTAATATCGGATATACATATTCCGTAATCTTTTTGTATAAAGATTTATATTTTACAGATTTTATCTTTTTCTCAAACGTTTCGGTTTCCGCTATTCGATACTTAGTCAATTATTCGATACCTTCCGGCTGAAATATCGGATAAACCTTTTTTAATATCTTTCTCACACTTGAGTATTTCATTCATTTCCATATCATCGACAACCGCCTCATTCATAGTGTAATTGAGCGTTGCATATTCCAGATAATTTGAGATTGTTCTTTTCTGCCCTGCAGCAGCCAGTTTGAAAATATTATATGTACTGTCATCTATACGAACGGTAATTGTCTTTGCCATTTTACCCTCTGCTTCAAATATATTCATTTATATTCAAAATGTCAATCGGTTATTACGGTCGTTACCATTTTTATTGACACATTTCAATAGCTTGTTTTCAAAAATCATGCTATCATGGTTTCGTGGGTACAAATAAAATATCGATTCGCTTTTTCAATAATAAGGAAGTGCGTGCCGTCTGGGATGAGGAAAATTCCAAATGGTGGTTCAGCGTACTTGATATTGTCGGAGTTTTGAACGAACAGAGCGAATATGAAAAGAACCGTAACTACTGGAAATATTTGAAAGCAAAGCTGAAAAAAGAACATAATCAACTGGGTAGCGTCACTACCCAGTTCAAATTGACTGCGCCCGACGGAAAAAAACGTCTTTCAAATGTTATGGACTATAATCAGGTAATTGAACTTGCAAAAAACTTTCCCAATAACAAATCCGCCCCCTTCATTCAGTGGTTTACCTACAGCGATGAAACGATCGACGGCAAAAGCAAAACAAAAGCCTATGCCCTTTTTGAAAGCTCGCTTTTCGACAGTATAGAAATCGGAACGATAAACGGACTCAAGCAAATTCACGCATACCTGTTCGGCGGTCTTTACGAGTTTGCAGGAAAAATACGGACAGTGAATATTTCAAAAGGCGGATTCAAATTTGCCGCTGCGGAATTCCTTCCGCAAACTTTGGACGGGATAGAAAAAATGAGCGATTCAACATTCGAACAGATTGCCGACAAATATATCGAAATGAATATCGCACATCCGTTTCGCGAAGGCAACGGAAGGACGACAAGGATCTGGCTCGATTTGATGTTAAAACGCGCGCTAAAAAAATGCGTCGACTGGAGTAAAATCAATAAAAAAGAATATTTGGAAGCTATGGCTGAAAGTATAACCGATTCAAGCAAAATAAAGTTTTTATTGCAAAACGCTCTGACCGATAAAATCGCTGACAGGGAAATGTTTATGAAAGGCATCGACTATTCATATTATTATGAAGAGGCGGAGTAAACGATGCGATTCCGTTTTTATAAGTCGGTAATCGACTACTCGGAGATATCGATGAATGATGCGTCTTGCAGTTTTATTCGCAACTCTCGACATTCGGCCTAAACGAAATCCGTACCTACCCTCACCCGCTCACCCGTCACGGGATTTGTAAACTCAAGGGCGACGCATTCGAACTCGAGCGCTTCGCCTCCGAAGCCTGCGTTATACAGTTCGTCTCCGACGACGGGAAGTCCGTTCCACGCAAGATGGCAGCGCACTTGATGGCGGAAACCCTTTGCGATCGAACACTGCGCAATGATGCCCTCCGCTGTCCGCTCGGCGATTTTTATATGCGTCGTATAAAGCGCGCTTCCTTTTTTTTTCAACGCCGCCGCGTTCGAATCTTCGGTAACGGGTCTCACGCTTTTTCTCCCTTTTCCGTATGCGCGAAAATAAGACGATGCGGAAAACTCATCTTCTTCTTTCAACGGACGCACCGAAACGGGTTTCGGAAATCCGCCAAGCCTTGCCGCATTCCCCTCGTCGTCGCTGCAAAGCGCGCGGTATGTCTTTATAAAATCGCCTTTTTTTTGCGCTTCGAAAAAAAACGCATACGCTTCATCCGTCGCCGCGATGAGTAAAAGTCCCGATGCCTGCGTGTCGAGCCGGTGAATCAAACCGTATTCGCACGGCTTTTTGCCTTTGACCTTTTGCAGTTCGGGAAAGAGGGTTGCGGCAAGCGTTAGGGCGCAGTTTTTTTCTCCTTCGAAAAGCGGAGCGGATGCCGTGCCGCGCGGTTTTTTGATTATTAAAAAAGGCGAATCCTTCGACGCTTCGCGGATCACGTCGATCCGTGAGATCGGCATGTCATCTCTTTTTCTTTGCATGATTTTTTCCCCACACGGGCACTTCTTTCGGATAGTTTTTTTTGAGAAAAGAAAGCGTCGTTCGAAAGCGATCGGGAACGGCCGAGCGGAATGTCGAAAACTTTTTTTTACCCGGCAAGCGTATCGTCAATTTTTTTGCGTGGAGCATGAGGCGAGCTTCGGGAAAAACATCGTCTTTTTTTCCGTAAACCGTATCTCCCAAAATCGGACAGCCGATGTATTTCATGTGTACCCGTATTTGATGCGTGCGCCCCGTTTTGAGACGCAGGCGCATAAGCGAATAGTTTCCGTAAGAGGCGATGCAGCGGTAAATCGTCCGTGCGCTCTTTCCGTCTTCCGTCTGCGTTGCGGCTTTAAAACGCTTTCTGTTTTTCGGATCGCGGATGATCTGCGTTTTGATGTCGCCTGCGAGAGCGGGCGGCCTTCCCTTTACGATCGCGATGTATTCTTTTTGTACGAAGCGGCGGGCGAACTGCTGTCCGAGCCACTCTTCGGCGTCCCTGTTTTTTGCCGTAATGATGAGTCCCGATGTATCTTTGTCGAGCCGATGTACGATGCCGGGTCTCCTCGAAGACGCGGTGAGAGACGGGGGCGTATCTTTTATGCGGGAAATCGAAGATCTGCCCCAACGGTATAAGAGCGCGTTTACGAGCGTACCCGTCCAATTGCCCGCCGCCGGGTGCGTTACCATACCCTGCGCTTTATCGACGACGGCGACGTTTTCGTCTTCATACAGTACGCTGAGCGCGATATTTTCCGGTGTTATGTTGTCGGGAACATTATCGTCCCATTGCACGTCGATGATATCGAGCGCTTTTACGGCGGCCGAAAGTTTTTGCGTTTTGCCGTTTACGAGGATTTCGATCGCGCAGGATTTCAATTTCGAGCGGTTCATGCCGCCGGGAAGAGAGGCGATGTATTTGTCGAGCCGGAGGCTGCCCTGGAAATCGGCGGGAACTTGTACGCTGAAAGACGGCACCGCTAGTCTCCGCTTTGCCTTTCGAGCGCAAGCTCAGAAGATGCCTCTCGCCCTTCCGCCTCGCTTACAGGTTTTTCATCGGGCGGCGTATTCAATTGTGCCGCATCCGATTTTCCGCCCGCATCGTTTTCCGCGTCCGCACCTTCCTGCGACGCTTTTTGTTCTTCACTATCGGAATTCGCGGCATCGCTCCGAGTTCCGCCGGGCGGTGCCTCTCTCGGCGGCATATCGATGCGGACGGCATCTTCGTCTTCGGCTATCGGCGTGACGACGATGGGCGCTTTTTCTTTCCGCTCCAGTTTTTTCTTTGCGGTCTTCCGTCTGATCACCGAAACGAGGAGGTCGGTAAGTCCGATGCCGACGCTGATGCCCGCCGATGTGAGCAAAATACCCGCCTGTTCTGCCGTCGAATAACCGTTGCTCGCCGACGCTTTTGCAAAGGGATTCGGAAAATACTCGGAATCGAAGCCGTGCTGCGCATAGCGTGCGGACGAATACACGATCGTCGACGTAAGCGTCACAAAGGGGAGCGCACCGAACGAAATGATTTCCGCCCTCCGCAAATCTTTCATAAATTGAGGAAACTCATCGTCCGTATACGGGACAGGCGTCGTATCTTTCGCTTCTTTCGCACGGCAAGGAAAAGCGATGACGCACAATAAAAGCAGGACTGCGCATTTTCTCACGCAAAGCCTCATAACGCCGCCGTCTCCCGCTCGCCGAAAATAGCCGTTCCGATGCGCACTTCGGTAGAACCCTCTTCGATCGCGATTTTATAATCCGCCGACATTCCCATCGAAAGAGTTGTAAGATCGAAAGCGGGAAACTCTTTTTGCAGCTTTTCCGAAGCATCGCGGAGCGAAACGAAGGACTTCCTCACGGCAATTTCGTCGTCGGTAAAAGGCGCCATCGTCATAAAACCCTTCGGTACGATATGCGGCGCATTTCCTTCGGCACAATAGCGAAGCGCTTCGTACATATTTTCGTATGAAAGAAAGCCTGCCTTCGACGCTTCGCCCGTGTGGTATTCCAATAAAATATCGATCGATTTATCAATCTTCGCGCACTGTTTTTCGAGTTCTTCGATAATGCCGAGCCTGTCGACCGATTCTATGCAAGAGGCGATCCGCACCGCGCGGGCGGCTTTGTTTTTTTGCAGCGTTCCGATGATGTGCAGTTCGGCCGACGGAAAGTCTTCATAAATTTTATTAAATTTTTCGTATGCTTCCTGAACGCGGTTTTCGCCGAATGCGCTCTGTCCCGCTCCGATCGCCGCAATGACGGAAGACGCCGGATGAAATTTACTTACGGCGAGGAGCTTTACGCTTCCCTCTTTTCTTCCGGCTCTCCGTTCGGCGTTCCGCACCGATTCGACGACTCGTTTGAGATTCTCCGCTATCCGTTCCGTATCCATAACCGCCTTCTTTTTATCGCACTTCACGCAAGTATAGCGCTATTGAGCGCATCGGACAACCGCAAAAGTTCTGCAAGAGACAGCGTCTCCGCCCTGAGCGAAGGATCGAGAGCTGCAAGCGTAAGCGCACGCTCGGCTCTTTCTGCGCTTCCGGTAAAGGCCGTTAAATTATTTCGGATATTTTTTCTGCGCGATGAAAAAAGAGCGCGCTGCATCTTTATAAAAAGAGACGGATTTTCACACGCGGGAAAATCGCTTTTTTTCGTCATAACGACGGCGCGCGAGGCGACGTGCGGCTTCGGCCAAAAATTTCCGGAAGCCAAATCGGAAAGCCCTTTGACGTCGTACGCCCACTGACACAGTACCGAAAACGACGATCGCTCGTCCCCTCCTTCTTTTGCCGTCATCCGATCGGCGACTTCCTTTTGTACCGTAACGACAGCCTTGTCGAATCTTGCGCCGCGCTCTATCGTGTCGGCGATGAGGGATGCCGCAATCGAATACGGGAGATTACCGAAAAATCTGTCCGGCAGTCCCGAATCCTCATACGCGCTTTTCCACGTTTTTACGACATCGCCCGAAACGATTCTCAGCGCGCCTTCTTCGATTTCCGCCTTAAAAAAATCTGAAAGCAGTTTTATAAATCCCTTGTCGATTTCGAACGCCGTAACACGGGCACCCTCATCGAGCAAAAGCTTTGTCATGCAACCGAGTCCCGGCCCTATTTCCCACACGCGCATTCCCCGCTCTATTTCGAGAGCACGGACGATCCGCTCACGCGCCTGTGCGTTTACGAGAAAATTTTGTCCGAATTTTTTTTGCATCGAAAAGCCGTTCGCATCGAGGAGAGCTTTGAGAGCTGCCGGTGAATTGTAGTCAGGGATCGTCATACGCAAAAGTCATAGTAGCCCGAACGGCGATTTTTGTAAATCCTGCATAACAAGGCAAGTACGCCGGAAATATATTTTCTCAAAATAGCGCGTACTGTAAAAAAACGGCTGCACTCCCGTCAGCAGCCCTGCCGTTCACCGCGGCAGACCGTGATCGGAATCGGACTGCGCAAACTTTTTTCACAAAAAGTTTGCTTGCCATCGGTCTGAGCGGCTCGGCGGCAGTTCTGCTGCCTCGCGTTCCGCCTTCTTTATTTTAGCACACGCTTCTTTTCTGTCTATACATTTCCGGCGCACTTGCCCTGCTCAAACCGTGTACACCTCACTACTGTATTTTACAAAGTTCCGACACGACATCCGTACCCGTTACGCGATGTGCACGTACGGAGCGCGTGCGAAAAAAAGCACGAGAAGTTTTATAAGTCCGTAGATCGCGTTCATCACTGCTCCCGCAAGGGGCGCAAAAAACGGCAGGGCAAGCGAAAGCGCAATGCAGACGATGCCCGCATAGACAAACACGGTTACAAGGGGCGAAACGAGTGCCGTCGCGACGATGCCGACGGGCATAAAGGTTCCGAAAAGCGAAAGCGTCACCGGAGCGGTGAGCGTCTGTGCGCCGAGGGATGCGGAAAGAGGTGTGGAAAATTTTTCAGGCAGAGCGCGGATCAAAAAAGCGTTCAGCGTTTCCGAAAAAAGTAAAATGCCTAAAAGCGCACCGTACGAAAGCATAAAAGCCGCACTCAAAATGTGGGCGGGCGCGATCAGGACGTGCAGGATAAAGGCCGCGCACAAAATCAAAACCGTATCCGCTCCTGCGATGCCGCACACGGAACACAAAAGGAGCAGCACGCTGCATAAAAACGCGCGCAAAAGAGAAGGCGAAAAACCTGCAAACCACACGAAAAGCGATACGGCGCAGAATTGAAAAATATACGATTTCGTTTTTCCGAAAATCTTCATACCCGCAAAAAGCGCGATGCCCGACACGAGCGATAAATGCATGCCCGAAAGCGCAAGGATGTGCGAAAGCCCGGCATTGCGAAACGCGTCCGAAACCGCAGAGTCGGTGTATTCACGGGAACCCGAAAGGAGGGCGAGCAAAAGCCCTCCCGCCCCGCCCCACGCGTACATGAGACGGCGGAACTGAAGTCGGGAAAGAGCTCGGAGGCGCGCAAGTTTTCCCGAAATCGATTGTCCCCAGCCTAAACTTTTAGCCTTTGAAACGAAAAAAACGCCGCCCTTGCCCGCTCTTCCCGAAAGAAAAAGCCGTGCGCCGCTTTCACACAGGACGGCTCCCTTTCCGTAAGAAGCCGAATAGAGTTTTCCCGGAAAATACGCTTCGACCGTTTTTTCATCGATAAACACTGCGACGCGGCCTCTAGCGGAACTTTTTACGCCGGCTTTCGATACGACGAAGTCTGGCGCAAATTCGATCGAATACGCACCGCTCTTTTGCGATTTTACGGGATTTGAAACGACAGTACCGTGCATCGAAACGATATCGAGTGTCGGAACGAGGGATGCGAACGCGTGACGGTTTTTAACGGGAACGATGCCGCCGTACGCCAAAACGGATGAGATAATCGCCGCACAAAAAAGAGGATGTTTGAGTCTTTTTCCTATCACCATTTAAGCCTCGCGAGCGCGTCGCGGGCTGCGGCAATCACCGGTTCGGGATAGTTGACATAAGTCACGTACAAAAGCGTGTCGAACGACGATTTATTGCCGATCCTGCCGAGCGCGCCGATAAGAGCGAGCGCAATCGTGTCGGACACCTTTGCGCCGCTTTCGGTTTGTCTGTTCAACGCTGCGAGATGGGACGCAAGGCGGGATGAAGCGTCGACCGGCGCTATGTCAGCGACGGCGTTTATCGTTTTGACAAATTCGCCGTCGGTCATAACGCCCGCGCTGTATTCGCGCTCGGCGAGATCGAAAAACGAAAGCACTGCCGGAGCCGAACGCGTCCACTTGTTTTTTACGATAACGTCGAGCGCATCGACTTGCAGGCCTACCGTTTCCCTCGTTATCGACGAAGCGTTGTTCGCTATATATATCGTCTCCGACAGCACATTTTCGGCGATTTCCGATTTAAAAGCTGCGGATATTTTTTCGTTTTTGATGAGCACATCGAACAGCGGCCGTATGTCGCTTTTGACGTTTCCTTCGCGGATGACGGCGATCACTTGCGGAAGCGATTTGTCGGACAGGAGCGCTATCGCATCGTCGATGTCTTTACCGTATTGCGGCCACTTTTGCTGTCGGCGGGACGCAAAGAGTACGGAAAACGAACGGCTGTCTCCGATTTCGCCCAGTGTACGCACGGCCGCTTTTACGACGCCGTTTTCACCGGCAGCGCCTTGAGCGTTTGCGAGGTAGTCGTTTAAAAGAGCGACACAGGGTTCGGGAGGAAGCGAATCGCGGAGAGCGAGTATTTTATTGAGGAGGGCGATGCGCACCGTATCGCTCGAAAAAAGCGAAAAGAGTTTTACGAATTTTTCTGAAAGCGCTTCCCGCCCCCCGTAATCGAGCGAAGCGACCGAATTTGCCGGGAGCGCAAGCACGCCCGCAAGCGCAAGTCCGTCCAAATCGCGGTCGTTTCCGAGCAGCGCTTTGTGTTCGAGCGCAAAATCGATCGCTTCTTTTGAGAGAAACGCAGCGTCATCTCCCGAACTTTCGCGCACCGCCGCCGTTTTATCGGCGATATTGCCTTTGACAAATCGTATGCGAAGCGGAGCGGAAGAAGCAAAAGAGGAAGCGCACAAAAGCGCAATAATCGTCCTTATAAAACATCTGTTCATTTTCACCTCGTTAATATAAAACAACCGCGTCCCCTCAGCCGTTACCGAGTACACTGCCGATCAATGCATCCGTTGTGTCGGGTATCTTCGTATCGGCCAGTTCATAGGCAAACGCCGCATCCGATTCCGCTGACCCTTCCGCCTTTTCCGCATCGTCCCGCATCTCCGCTCCGTGCTCCGCATCTTCGAGATTTTCCGCAACAGAAAAAAGCTCGTATGTTCTACGCTCTTCGGGCGACATGATATTATACACGAAACTCAAAATTTGGTTTTTCATCCGGGGTTCGACGTGCACACATTCGAAGTGAAGGCGCGACTGGTCGATAGCGCTGTTGTATTCGACCGTGCGTACGACGCCGAACATGATTATCAATTTTCCTTCGATCGTAAATTGCAGTTTCAACTGAATATTCGGTACGCCTTTGCCGCCGATCCGCACCATAGCTCCCGATTCGGAAATATCTTCGATGAGGCAGCGGTACCCCGGCTGCGTTTCGACTATATTGTAATCGATCACTTTATTTTTAATAATAAAAAGACTCGCATACATATTGCACTTTGTGCGTACCGCATGCCGCTTTTGCGTGCGCAGCAGTTTTTCCGTGTGCTTGAGATACAGCACCGCTTTGCCGAAAAATACGCCGCTTCCGATCACAGTCGTATCGAAAATATAGCGCGCATCGCCGGTGCGCCAGAGGTACACGCTTATCGATTTTCCGACCCAATCTTTGCTTTCGACGGGCATCTGTCCGTTTTGCGTCGGAAAACTTATCGTCAGCTCGCGCGCGTTGTTGACGATCTTCGCCGCAAACACGCCCCTTCCCGCAAGCACGATCCTCAGGCGCAGTCCGCTTTCGAGCGAATGCGTCGAAGTCAGTCCGCGTTTTTGGGACGCTTCCGCTTCGATGTGTGTGCGGTATGCGTAGAGCTTTGCGAGCAGATGCTGCATGCCCGGATCGTTCGCTCTCTCCGCATTCGATCTGATTTCGGAGATACAGCGCGAAAGAGCAGGCTTTGACCAAAACAGCGAGTGCGGATCGTCAAGACCGCACACGGCGGCTGTCCGCCACAAGAGGTCTATTTCCGAAAGCGAAAAACGGGAATCGAAACCGGTCAAAAAAAATTTTATTTTTTTCCGATACATTTGCGCGAACGTCAGAGCAACGATAATGGCCGCAAGAACGGCGATGACTTTTAGGATATACACAATGGCCTCAATATTATATAATTGATTTTATTGTATCACAAATCGGCAGCTTTTCATAGTGTACGTATAGGAATATGGAAATATCTGAAAATCTGCGGCGGAACGCCGTCTTTGCCGCATCCCTATGCCTCTTTGTCATCCCGCCGCTCTTTCCAGGCTCTGCTCCGGCGCGGGCATTTTCCTCGTGGACATTTCCGATTAAACCGCTGTGCTATGCGGCGCTCGCATTTGCGCTCGTACGTTTTTCCTTTCCCCCTTCGGCCGAACGCTCAAAAGCCGATGCATTCCGTTTCGTGCAGACCGGCTGGGCCATCGCTTCGTTCGGTTCGCTGTGCGTCATCGCTTCAGTCGTTGAACTTGCCGTCCGCTTTTCGGGCGGAAAAGCAAACCTGCACCCCTCGCTTCCGTCATCGATTGCCGAAACGTTTTTTTGTATTGCCAATTTTGCGTGCGCTTCGTTTTACGAAGAAGCGATCTACCGTCTCTATCTCCCCGAAATGCTCGGAGCGGTTTTAAAAGACGTTTTTTTAAAAAGCAAAAATAACGATGCGGAAACGAAAAAAGAAATCGCTGCGAGCGAAGAAGCCGTACATAAAAATCCGGTGCGGGAAAAAAGCGCGGAACCCGCCGCACACGAAAGCGCGGTTCGAAAAGAGAACGCTGAAAGTGCCTCCGGTGAAAACATCGCCGGTAAAAACACGGCGCGGAAAAAACGCGCTGAAACGGCCGTCCGGATTTCCGAAATGCTCTCCGTCGCCGCCTTTGCGCTCTCGCACCGCTATCTCGGACTACCGTCGGTCGTGAACGCTTTTTTTGCGGGCATCATGCTCCGCATCTGCTGCAAAAAAAGCGGTACGCTGTGGACGAATACGGCTGCGCATTTTGCGTACAATATGCTCTCTCTCGTCCTCTTTGCGCATATGCACTGACGTATTGCCCGAAAGCCTTATTCGGCATAGAATACGCGGCCTGCCCTTCGAGGCGGCATCTCGCGATCGGCTGCAGGCACACCCAACACGCAGTGGCCGATCCCTTCGAACTCGCCTTCAATACCGAGCTCTTTTAAGATCGCTTTACCTTCATCGCTTTCGAATTCTTCTTTCGCGCGGTGGATCCAACAGCTTCCGATTTTGAGCGCATGTGCGGCGAGCATCATATTCCCGATGACGAGGCTCCCGTCGTAAACGCGGTTCGGCCAGCTTTTGTCGGCAAGCACGATGAGTAGGACGGGCGCTCCGTAAAACGGATCGAAGCCTTCGTCCCAGCCGCCGACTTTGCGGTTCATATCCGACAATCGGTCGCGGAGTTTTTTATTTGTCACGGCGACGATGATCGGCACCTGTTTTCCCTGCGCGCTCGCGGCATAAAGTCCCGCTTCAATGACGCGATCGATGATCTCCTTCGACACGGCATCGCTTTTAAAGCTCTTTGTGCTTCGCCGCGCTTTTATCGCATCGATGATTTCGTTCATAGTACCTCCATATTCTATCGATATTAATTCTCCGCACGAGTAAAAAAGCGAAACCGCTGCCTTCGGAAGCGTTGGGGTTATGCGTCGACTTCGAGCCGTATCGGACAGTGATCGGAACCTGTAACGTCGCTCAAAATCTCGCTCGACTTTACGCGCGGTGCAAAGCTTTCGTTTACGCACTGATAATCGATTCTCCATCCGATATTTTTTTCCCTCGCGTGAAAACGGTAACTCCACCACGTATACCGTTCGGGTTCCGTACAAAACATTCGGAACGTATCCCTATAGCCGCTTGATGTAAATTCGTCCATCCACGCCCGCTCTTCGGGAAGATAGCCCGCATTGCCTTCGTTCGCTTTAGGGTTTGCCAAGTCGATCGGTTTATGCGCGATATTGTAGTCGCCGCACAGCACGACGTCGAAACCTTTTTTGACGAGCGTATCGAGATAGTTTAAAATCGAAGCGCAAAAGCCGAGCTTGTATTCGAGCCGTTTGCCGCCGTCTTGACTGTTCGGAAAATACGCGCTTATGACGACGAGTTTTCCGAAATATGCGCTCACGACCCTTCCTTCCGCATCGTAGGCGGCATCTCCGAGGTATTCGACTTTGTCGAGCGTTTTTTTCGTATAGATCGCCGTGCCGCTGTAGCCCGCCTTTTGTGCCGATGCGAAAAAGGATGTGTAGGTGTCGGGCTGCAAAAGAGCGGACGAAAGCTGTTCGGGTTTGGCTTTCGTTTCCTGAATGCACACGATATCGGCTTTGCAGGAGGCGAGCCAGTCGACAAATCCTTTTTTTTCAACGGCGCGGATACCGTTTACGTTCCACGAAATGATGTTCATACTTTCCCTATATCGCCATGTTCATGACCGTCCGCACTTCGTCGAGCGTTTTTTCCGCGACGGCGCGTGCACTTCGTATGCCGTCGGTGAGGACGCTTTTGATATACGCTTCGTCCTTTTCGAGTTTTTTCCGCTCGGTGCGGAGCGGGCGGAGTTTTTCGTTGAGGCTTTCGGCGAGCAGGCTTTTAAGCATTTTTCCGCCGCCGTCTCCGATACGCTCGGCAATCGATTCGGGAGCTTCGTCCGTGCACAGCGAAATGAGCTGTAAAAGGTTCGCCACTTCGGGACGATTTACCGGATCGTAGGTGATCCGCCGATCGCCGTCGGTTTTCGCTTTTTGTATCAAAGCCGCCGTTTCGTCTTCGCTCGCGCACAGCATGATCGCGTTGCCGCGGCTTTTGCTCATCTTTTGGCTGCCGTCAAGCCCTTTGATATTCGGCGTTTTCGAAAGGAGCGCATAGGGTTCGGGAAACACGGGAGCCTCTTTTGCAAAGCGGTCGTTGAAGCGCCGCGCGATCGTGCGCGTCATTTCGAGGTGCGGAAGCTGATCCTTTCCGACGGGAACGACGTTCGCTTTACAAAAGAGGATATCGCATGCCTGATGGACGGGATACGTGTACATGCCGGCGTTTACGTTTTTTATACCGGCGGACTGTATTTCCTCTTTGACGGTCGGATTCCGCATAAGCTCCGCGTTCGACACGAGCGTCAAAAACGGCAGCATGAGCTGATTGCATTCGGGTACGTAGCTGTGCGGATAGATGACGACGTCTTTTCCCGGTTTGATCCCCGCCGCAAGATAATCGATGACGAGCTGTTTCGTATTTTGGCTGATTTCGCGGAAAGCGTCGTGATCCGTGAGCACTTGATAATCGGCGATCAGCACCATAGTCGGAACGCCGAGATTTTGCAGGCGCACGCGGTTTTGCAGCGAGCCGAAATAGTGCCCGATGTGCAGCCTTCCCGTCGGACGGTCGCCCGTGAGTACGCGGTATTTTTTCGGATTCAGTTGAATATCTTTTTCGATTTCCCGGCTTTTGGCGAGAGAAGCTTCGTAAGTGCCGCTCTCGTCGGCATACTGTATTTCATCGCGTTCGTTCATTGCTTGAATATAGCACATCGCGCGGATGTAAGCTATACTGTCGTCGGTTATGGATTTTACGGATTTTGCTGCGGGAAGCGACGACGGCGGAAGACGGGTCGACAGAGTGCTCCGCCGCTTTTTGCACGGTGCGAATCTTTCTTCCGTGTACGGCGCCCTCCGCAAAGGGCTCATCCTCGTCAACGCTCGACGCGTAAAACCCGATGCGCGCATCGAAAGCGGAGATGTCATATCGATCGCATCGTTTTTGCTGCAAAACGAAAACTCCTCCGGCAGCGAAAAATACGGCACCGATATCGAAAAAGATTCACACGAACACGTACCCACTTTATCCGGCGATAAAAATACTTCGGACAGCGAAAATAACCCGATCGAAAATCAGCGAGAGAACAAAGCAGCCCCCCTGCCCTACACCGTCATTTTTGCAAACGAACATTTTCTCGTCATCGACAAACCGTACGGTGTAGCGGTTCAAGGAAAAAATTCGATTGCCGAAAAAATTGCCGCTTATTACGCGGCATCCGTACCGAAAGAAAAACGATCGCTCTCTTTTGTCGCAGGCCCTCTCCACCGCCTCGACAGAAATACGACGGGCATCCTCTTTTTTTCGTGGAGTCTTGAAGGGGCGGCGTGGTTTTCAAGAGAGCTTAAAGCGCATCGCATACGAAAAAAATATATCGCGCTCATCCATGGCACCATGGAAAGCGAATGCGTGTGGGAAGATTTTATTAAAAAAAACGATGAGCCGAAAGCGCTCTTTTATACCGTACGCGTCGTGTCCGGCAGTACGACCGGTGCGGGCGACGTGCAAAGCCTCACAAGCGGAGCGGACAGAACGCGGGATTGTAATGCGGCCGGCGCTTCCGTTTTGGCAAATGACGCCTGCGCCGCAATGCACGGCGCAAAACGCGCGATCACAAAAGCGAAACCGCTTTGCCGCGCATCGTACAAGGGACGAAGCGTAACGCTCACCGAATACGAAATCGAAACGGGGCGTATGCATCAAATCCGCGCCCAGTCCGCTTTTCACGGTTTTCCGCTTTTGGGCGATACGGCGTACGGAGGAAGCCGCATCGACGAAGCCCGAACTTTTTTTCTTCACGCGTACGAAGTGCGCATCGGCGAAAATCCCGTCGGTCTTCCGCCCGTCATCACCTCGTCGTTGCCGCACGCTTTCGAATCGTTCAATGATAAAATATTGCCGAATTGGCGGAAGTCCTTTATACTGTAGATAAGGATGTAAGGCAAAGCAGTGCGGATATTTCGTAATGTCGTAAGCGAATTGATTCAGCCGTTTAAACCGGATACCGTATACGCGCTCGTCGGCGGAAGCGGCACCGGCAAAAGCTATAAGGCAAAGCTCGTCGCCGCGCGTTTCGGGCTTCGCGCCATTATTGACGACGGTCTGCTCATCCAAGCCGATAAAATTCTTGCGGGGCATTCGGCAAAAAGCGAACAGTCGTTTTTGGGTGCCGTCCGCGTTGCACTTTTCGACGACAAAGAGCACCGCGACGAAATAGCGAGAAAAATCAAACGCTATCACATCAGGCGCATCCTCATACTCGGCACGTCCGAAAAAATGGTCATGCGCATCGCATCCCGATTGCAACTGCCCCCGCCGTCGAAGATAATCCGCATCGAAGACATTTCGACCGAAGACGAAATCGCGCTCGCCGTAAAGTCGCGCCAAATCGAGGGCAAGCACGTTATCCCCGTCGCGGCGGCGGAAGTGCGGAAGCTCGATCCGAAAATATTTTCAGGCGGCATCCGCTTCCGCTTTCACCGCCTCAATCCCCTCTCGCTTCTTCGCAAGGATAATAAAGTCGTCGAAAAATCGATCGTCCAGCCGGAATTTTCAAAGCAAAACCGTCTGCACGTTTCCGAAGCCGCGATCGTACGGCTCACCGTTTCATGCATCGCAGGCCTTGACGGAGCCATCATCGTCAAAAAAATTTCGATCGCGGCGGACAGCCGCGGCTACAAACTCACGATCACGATCGACATCCCTTCGGACGCCCAGTCCGCGCCGGAGCTTCCGCTTACAAAGCGCGTCGACGGACTGCAAAAATCGATCATCGACGCCGTCGAAAGCACGACCGGCACTTTTATCGAAGAAGCAAATATCATCATCGACAAAGTAACCGAACGCGTTCCCGGGTAAGGCTGTCGGAAATTTGTTTTATAAAAAAATTAATAATTTTTCGATTTTACCTTTGACATTTTCGGACAGCACTTTTTTGCCATCCCGCCTTCCGCGGCTCGCTCACGCTCGGCCGCTTCGCTCGCTCTTCTCGCTCCAGTGGCCGCCTTCGGCGCCGCTCCACGCGGGCGTAAGCGGTATTTTCATTTTCAGTTTTATTAATTAATCAAAAAACGGGATCTTATTGATCGTCTGTATATTCGATCGATTTTCGCCGCTTTTTTGAAGAGCGGACTGCAACGCCGAGCGTCTGCAGTACCGAGCGTACGGCGAATTCGAGCTCCGTTCGCTGAGGATTCATCGGAAGCACGTACTTTCTGCATTCGCTCCACGTCCGTATGTACAGCTCTCCGGAAGGCGTGCGAAGGGCGACTTCTTTTTTCCAATCGGTAAGCGTTTCGATAAAATCCTGCACAATAAAAACGAGCTTCCTTCCGAGCCGCACATCGCCGTCCGATGCGCTCAATTCATCGAGCGCTTGCAAATGCTTCATATAGGCGCTTTCAAACTCTTTGCTTTCGTACATGCGAGAAGTTGCCGCGGGCTGCAAGTACATATACAAGTCGGTTTCGAGCGCTTCGCGCACGATATCGTACGCGCGCCCGCTGTTGATGATTTTCAAAAGCTCTTCGGTCAGGCGGGACGCCGACACCGTTTCGAGGAGATGTGCGCTCTTTCGGATTTTGCATTTCAGCGAAAAAGGCATGCGCGCTCCCGTCGTCGCCGAATACTTTACCGCGCGCAGCATGCGCACCGGATCTTCGACGAATATGCGGTCGAGCGCGATGACCGGACGGAGCACATGCTTTTTGATATCGCGCACGCCGCCGACGTAATCGACGACCTGCTCTTTTACGGGATCGTAGTACAGCGCATTGAGCGTAAAATCGCGCCGCCTCACGTCTTCGTCCATAGAACCGAATTCGTTTCCGACCGAACCGTCGGCGGTCGAGCGGAACGTGCTTACTTCAAAGATTTTCGGACCGAATACGACGTGCACGAGCCGAAAACGGCGCCCGATGATGCGCGCGTTTCTGAAGATTTTTTTGATACGCGACGGCGTCGCATCGGTGACGATGTCGAAATCTTTCGGAACGTTTCCGACGATCAGATCGCGCACCGCCCCTCCGACGATGTACGCGCTGAAACCCGCGCCGCGCAGCCGCTCGATTATCCTGAGCGCGTCGGCGTCGATTTTATCTTTTGAAATACCGTGTTCAAGTTTTGTGTAGATGAGAGCCTTTTTGACGGGTTTGCCCCGTTCGTCCGTTCCATAGCGAATAAGCACAATAAATTAATAATAAGGAATGAGTCCGTCCGCGTCAATACATCGTGTCCGCTTTGATACGGAAATTTTGAAAAAATCGCTCAAGACGAGTTTTGCGATGTTTTTGCAAAACCGTGAGGATTTGCAAAAACTCGAGGTTTATCCCCGACACGGAAGCCGGGAATAAACAATTACTCATTAAATTACGGCAGTGCCACGAACGGCTTTTTAAAGTCCTTCCATATCGATGTACCTTCATATGCGCTGACCGAGGCGGCGGGCACTTTTAATGTTACGCCGGCTAAGACCACGTTCTTAAAAGCATTGCTTTCCAGAGCAGGCGGAGTTACCGCCTTACAGGTAACGCTTTGCAGTGCCGTACAGTCCTCGCAGAACAACCAGCCCGGTGTAGTAAGGCTTGCAGGCAGTTCAAGCGTTTTTAGCGCCGAGCAGCCGTCAAGGAACTGGTAGCTTAATTCGGTAACGCCTTCGGGAATCTTGACATCTTCAACCTTGCTGAAGGCAAGGAAGTAGCCCCCTATGGAAGTAAGCGTCGAAGGAATGCTCACCGTTTGTAAATTCAGGCAATAATGCAAAGCGAAATCTTCTACCGTTGTAAGGCCGTCCGGCAAAATAAGGGAAGTAAGATTGTTACTGTCGGTAAAAGAGCTATTGCCCAATACTTTGACGGAAGCAGGCACCGTATAAGAGCCTGCCTTACCGGTCGGATAGCGGATCAGCTTTGTTTTATGCTTATCGAATAAAACCCCGCCTTCTACGCTTAAAAAGTTACTCTGACCGCTTAACGCAAAAGCTTCTAACATCCCCCAACCGCCGAAGTCGCTTATACATTGTTCGCTTAAACCGGTGAGGGTGTATGTAATACCCGAATATTCGGGCTTTACATTGACGGTATAGACAATATAGTTGCCAGCATTGTTTCCCCGCTTTGTCATTATTACATGCTTTTGTTCCTTGTCGACTACTTTATACTCTGCACCGTCTGAGAGCGTAAAATTATCGGGAATCTCTACGGAAGACACAAAGGATACCTGTATCTCCGCCGCCTTTGTTACGGTGTGCTCGTAGGTGTTTGTGATATTGCCTTCAACGGTCGTGCCGTTTTCCGTCCATTTTTCCACCTTGTAGTCCGTTGCAGGAGACGCCGTAAAGACGAGTACGGTGTTTTCGGCAACCGCAGTGCCGGAAGTAAAGGCTGCCCCGTCCGCCTTGTATGTTGCGCTTACGCTTCCGTTCGGCGGTGTGCCGTCTACGCCAAAGATTACGGTATATGTGGTAGGAGGCTTTAACTTAAAGCTCACGGCAACCGTTACCGGCTCGGTTATTTTTACCATCGCCGTACTGCTTCCCGCCTGTCCGCCTGCAAGGAGCTGCCCGCCCGTAATCGTCCACGCGTCCACCGTGTAGATTGCTGAATTAGGAGAGGCGGTAAAGACGATAGTCGTGTTCTCATTTACCATACCGCCTGCAGGAAGGGCAGGTTCGGCACTTATGCTTCCGTTTGCACCGGCACTCATCGTTACCTTGTGCTTCGGAGTAAGCGTTTGCACTTTAAAGCTCACCTTTACGGTAAGATCGGCTTGAAGATTTACCTTCGCCGTGTTGTTTCCCGCAGTTCCCGTACCCGCTTCAAACGCCATTCCCGCGCCGAATATCTGCCACTCTTTTACCTCGTAGCCCGCAGCCGGAAAGGCCGTAAAGGTTACCGTTTTGCCCTTTTCGACATTTATGGGGCTTGCCTCCGTTTCCGTAACTCCGTCCGCCTTCGCTTTAAGCGTACCGTTTGCGCCTTCCACACTGAAATTCACGGCGTACTGCGGAAGCGGCGTACTGTTGCTTTCAAAGCTCACCTTAACCTCGGCCGCCTTGGTTACAGTAAATGAATAGGAACTGTTTGTGCCGTTTACGGGGTTGCCGTCGAGCGTCCAGCCCTTTACATGAAAGCCCGAATCAGGTGTTGCCGTAAAGACAATCGTTTTACCCTGTTCCACCTTATCGCCCGAATTGATTTCCGCCCCGCCGACTGTCGCTTTAAGCGTACCGTTTCCGCCGTCCACGCTGAATGTTATGGCGTATTTAGTCGGCGGTGTGGGCGGAGTGCCGCCTCCCGAATCGCTGCCGTTCGAGCAGCCTGTAAAAACGAGCGATGCGGCAAAAAGCAAAGCGCCCGCTGCGATCGAGACGCTTTTTAAAAGGGCTTTACCGAATACCCCCCCCCCCTCCTATACAAACGTACGGGGGTCATCTTGTTTACAGTCATCATAAACCTCCTCTGAAAACTTTTGCAGGATGCACGTCTTCCGATGTCGAACACTTCCGCTATTCTATGATTATTATAACATATTTCATCGCTTTTCACAACTTTTATTAATTATTTATCGAGGACACGTGATATTTTCGTTTTATTAATTATTGTTTTCAGAGCGGGCACGCCGAATCGGAGATGTGACGAATTACTGCCGCGCGGGACGGCTCTGTTTACAACTGTTCGATTTCCGCTTCGGTGAGGCCGGTCGCTTGCATTATCTTTTGTGCCGAGTCGCCCAATTGCTTTAATATGCGTGCCGTTTCGAGCTTCGCTTGATATGAACCCTCGGAAATGCCTTCTGAAAAACCTTTCGCTTCGCCTTCTTGTAACGCTTCCTCCCGCTGCACGGCGATGTCCACATCGTAATCGTATTCGGCAATCAACATATTCATTCCTACTCATTCTGAAAGATTTTCAACTTCTTCAGCAGAAAGACCTGTCATCGTGCAGATTTCGGCAATCGGATAGCTGTGCGTTCGCATGAGCTTTGCCGTTTCAAGCGCTTTTTGATATGCGCCTTCGGAAATGCCTTCCTGCAGAGCGATTTCTCTTTCTTCTTCCCGTTGTACGGCTATGTCCACATCGTAATCGTATTCGGCAATTAACATATTCATCACCTCCCGGCTTTTTCGCTGCAGATACTCCCGCAAGATGTCGTTTTGTATGCACTCTTTGATCGCATTTTGGAAGCCGTTTTCACTGTCAAGTTTCGTGTGTTTCCGTACGGCTTCTACGAACAACGTGTATTCTTTCAGCGGTTTACACGTATGTAAGATTTCACTCCCCTTATTATAATTGATATTCGTCACGCTGACAACGACTTCGAGCGCAGGTTTTTCGGGTATCGGCATAAAGGCATCGGAAAGTCGGAGCGTTGTATTTTCAGGATAATCCTCTTCGCCGTTGTAGAACACGTAGAACTCCGGCGTAGGAATCTTTTTCAGCCTGCGGAGATAACGGTCGCGCGGGTTTTCGATGCGCTCATAGAGGCGCGCGGCATACTGCAAAAATCGCAACGGCATATTGGCGTTGATTGTAGATTGATGTTCTACGAGAGCGATGATTTTACCGTCTATGAGATACGCGAGGTCATTGCGGAAAGCCATATACATCACCTGTTCGAGCCTGAGCGGCTCGAGCTCGACAGATACGTCGAGGTGAGTGTCGTGGAGCGCATTGTAGAGGGCAAGGAAGTTCACTTTTGCGTTTTTATCTTCGCCGAAGAAGTCGACGAAGACCGAATCTTTATACCGACGATTGTGTTTTGGCATGAAATACCTCCGTATATATATCGCGGAAATATTGCGATTTCGGAGGTTTTTCAAAAGCATCGTTCAAATTCGATCACGAACTCGTACCCGCAGTACTTGTAACGAGCATGAAGTTCCCCGCGCCACTTGCACCGTTAGAGAGAGGCGAGCCACGAAAGCACGTCGCTTTCGACTTCGGCTTTATTGATTTCGTTGAAAAGCTCGTGCCGCGCACCTTCGTATTTTTTGGCAGTGATATTCCGTATGCCGTTTTTCCGGTAGATCGCACAGAGTTTTTCTACCGTTTTGCCGTAGCCGCCGACGGGATCGGCACTGCCGTAGATTATTAAAATCGGTAAATCGGACGGGATTTTTCGTATGTTTGCACCTTTGTGAATTTTCATAAGGCCGTGCGTCAAATCGCAGTAAAAGCTCGCCGTCGGATTAAAACCGCAGTACGGATCGGCGATGTAACGCGCGACCGCATCTTTATCGCGCGAAAGCCACTCCTGCCCGTTTACCGAATCGGGGATTTTCTTCGTGTACGCGCCGAAAGCCATCCGTTTTAAAAACGGAGACGCGCGTTTTTTTCCTTTGAAAAACGCGATCACGCGTGCAACGATATTGCCGAATGCGGCGAGTGCGAAAGCGGGTCCCGCAGTCCCGCACAAAATGCAGCCGTCGATAAGCGTCGCATAGGTTTCTATAAAAGACTGCGCGACAAAAGAGCCGAAAGAGTGTCCGAGCAGCACCGCTCTTTTGCACGGAAAATCGGCTTTCGCTTTTTCGAGCACTTCGCGCACGTCTTCCGTAACGCGCTCGAATCCGTTTTTGTCCGCGAGAAATCCGAACATACCGATGTGCTTTTCTTCGGCGCGCTCTGCTGTTTTTCCGTGCCCGCGTACGTCGTGCGCATTCAGCACAAAGCCGTTTTCGGCGAGAGTCGACCCGAGCCGCTCGTATCGCTGAGCGTGTTCGACCATGCCGTGAGAAAGCTGTACGATCCCCTTTACTTCACCGTCCGGAATCCACCGCGCGACGAATACTTCTTCTCCGTCGCTCATCGTTTGAAAAAATTGCCGCCTTTGCATGGTTTTATTATAACGGCAGGAGCCGTGCATTGAAAAGAGCGCGGAGCGGGACAAAAAACCGCTTGCGCTTTCGACCGTGCGATATTTTCGAAAATCGGTATTTTCTGCAGTGTCTTGCCATAAAGAATGCCAAGAGAATTTTACAGCAAGCAAACTTCAGCAAGCGAGCTTTACCTTGTACCGAATTTCCGTTTTCGATAGAATAGCTCTTATGGCAAAAAGTTCTGCCGAAAAAAAAGAGCCGACCATACGATCGATCGATTCTTACGACGCCTTTCTTCCGTATTTGATCATCCCGTTTCGGATTAAAAGTGCAAAAGTGCTTTTCCGTTTTTTGCGTACCGTCGTGCGCGATTTTTTTTGGCTGCAGTTTTCGGTAAAGTGGCGCTTTAAAACTATTCCCGTTTTGGACGTGTCGCATCCTTTGGACGAATCGATCCCCTTTACGCCATGCAAAGTCAAAATCTATTTGAACTTTACAAACTTTTGGATCCGACCGATGACTTTTTTGTTCCGCCGGCTCGGCGTAAAAAAAGCCCTGCCGTACTGCGTCGAATATCTTTCGCTTATCGAAACGGCGTATGCAAATGCCGCAAAAGTGTACCGCTTTTGCATGACGACGACAAAGCGCCCCGATTATAAAACGGACGCGGCATTCAAAATGATCCACGCGCTCGATCCTCATTTACTGTGCGTTCCGAGCCTGCACGTTGCGATCGTTATTCTCGCATCCGTATATTACGCGGAAGTTTTTAAAAACGGCGATTTTACCGAAGAGGAACGCAAAGCGTACACGGAGGAACTGAAAGAAGGCGCGCGGCGCATCATCGAAAGCGTACTGTATGTAAAACAGCACAGCGTAAACTGCATTCCCGCGGCGATGTATATGATGCTGTATGTGCTTAAAGATCGATTTACGATAAGCGCGGGCATCGATATCATCGACAGTCTGTTTATCGACGACGAAACGCTTTCCGATTGCGATAAAAAGAAAATAAGCGCGCACATTCATTTTATGTTCGAACGCCTGCTTTTGGAAGGCGCAAACGAAAACGACTGGACAATTCCGGTTAAGCGCTGGCTAAAAAGCTATGCCCGCTCAAAAAATATCGTTTTGCAGCTCGACCGCAGATCGCTCACATAGGATCTCCTCAGTTCGTTTTTCCGGTAACTGTCTTGCCGCAGAACTGTTTACTCTGTATAATGCAAAGCACTCGTATGAAAAAGACAGTATCGATTTCGTTTTTTGTGGCCGTACTCTGCGCGTTTTCCGCTTCGGCGCTTCCGTTCAACGATAAGCTTTCGAAAGCCGAACTCGCCGACCTTGAAAGCGGTAAAGTCATCGTGCGCAACATCAGCCGTGCGTCGAATATGTGTCTCGAAGCGTCGAGCGAAAGCGCACAAAAAATCATACGCGACATAAACGACCTCAATCCGTCGTATCTCGCGGAAGTGATCCAAGTCAGACCCTATGCAGGCAACGAAGATTTACCCGCCCGACTCGAAGACGCCCTCATGAACATATCCGATTACGTCGGCATCCCGTATTATTCGGAACACAATAAAACATACTACGACCTCTATTCCTCCGCCATTATCAAAGACGATTTTATAGAAGATGACGGTCTTACCCGCAAAGTAAAAGCCGATTTGACGATGGAACCCTTCGGTCTCATCGAAACGTCGATATCGATAAGCGGAGGTGATGACTTCGTATACTACGTTTCGACAAATGACAATACGCTTATTCAGCAGGAAATGAAGATCAAATGCGTTAAGCCCGGAAATATGAAATCCGCGATCCTGCTCTTCCGAGACGGAGACAATTGGATTTTATACGGCGCGGGCGGCGTCAAAGCGATAAAGATCATCTTTTTCGAAAAGCGTATCGAAACGTCGTTTATAAACCGCATAAAAACGTTCTGCAATTTTATCTTTAAAAAGCTCTAGACGAAAGGACGCACCCCATGTTGTGGCTCATCGGCTGTACGGGAATGCTCGGACGCGAATTCGCTTATCGTCTTTCGAAAGAAGGCATTCCGTTCGTAGGCACGGGAAGCGATGTCGATATCGCCGATACCGAAAAGCTCGAAACTTTTATCAATAAAACCGAAAGTTCATCATATTACGCGTCGCGCGAGGCAAAAAAAGACAATAAAATCGATTGGATCATAAACTGCGCGGCCTACACGGCGGTCGACAAAGCCGAAGACGAAGCGGAAAAAGCATACCGCACAAACTGTACCGGTGCGCTCAACATCGCGCGCACGGCGAGAGCTCACGGCGAAAAGCTGATCCACATTTCGACCGACTACGTATTCGACGGAAGTTCCGGAATTCCGTATACGGAAGACACACCAAAATCTCCGATAAACGTATACGGTAAAACGAAAGCGGAAAGCGAAGACCTCATCGCTCAGGCGATGACGCAGTATTATATTATCCGAACGTCGTGGCTCTACGGATTTACCGGGCGCAATTTCGTATATACGATGACGCGCGCGATGAACGAGCGGGAATCCGTCAGCGTCGTAAACGATCAAAGGGGAACCCCGACTTTTTGCGGAGATCTCGTATCCGCCGTCATAAAATTAATAAAAAAAGAAACAAGCGCTACGAGCCTCTTCGGGAAAAAAAGCGCAGCTCCCTACGGCATCTATCACTTTTCGAATTCGGGGGAGGCGACGTGGTTCGATTTCGCGTGCGCGATCTATGACTTCGGAAAAAAATACGGCAGGATCGGGCACGAGTGCGCCGTACGTCCGTGTTCGTCCGACGAATACAAAACGAAAGCCGTGCGCCCTGCTTATTCCGTCCTCGACCGTACGAAAATCGAAACGGCGCTCGGCATCAAAATACCTTCATGGCAGTCGAGTCTTGAACGCTTTATAAAAAGCGACAGATTTGAAAGCTAGCGTTCAGGCAGGGTCGATCGTACCGGAAGTTTACAAAACAAACTTGTGGGCACCTCTAAAAACTGCAGTCCAGAGGTAACTTTGAAAAGGCGATATATGTGTACGCTTCGCTCGATACTTCGAACCGGCGTGCTTGTCGCAAGATACGCATACGAGCGCAGAGCGCGAAGTTCCCCGCGCAACCTTGCAACGAGCGCGAAGCGCGAAGTTCCCCGCGCAGAAGGCTTTATCCGTCGTACAAAACCCATAAAATCGATAGGTAATTAAGAAAAACTTGACTTTTGGAATTGACGATGTATAATAGTATTATTATTCGAAAACGGAGAAGCCATGAATACCCTTACAGTGCTGCTCGAAAACACGCAGGCGGAACTGAAATCGGTTTCAGTCGAACACGGCCTTTCTCTTTTGCTCCGCGTCGACGATAAAGCCTTTTTATTCGACACGGGCGCAACGGGCATCTTTACCGGCAACGCCCGCCTCATGAACGTCCCTCTCGACGATATGGAGTGCGTCGTCATAAGTCACGCGCACTACGATCACGCGGGCGGCTTTGCGTCTTTTGCCGAAAAATATCGCGTGCGCGAACTCGTTACCGGCCCCGATTTTTTTCTTCCGAAATACAATTTTCTCAACGGTGCGTTTACGTACCTCGGTGCGAGTTTCGATAAAGCGTTTCTCACTTCCCGCGGTATCGCGTACAGAGAATGCTGCGGCTGCCTGCAACTGACCGATTCGCTGTACGCGTTTTCGGGTTTTGCCCGCACTCATGCATTCGAAACGATTCCCGAACGCTTCGTAAAAGGAGTCACGGGCAATACCGTCCGCGATTTTTTCGACGACGAAGTCTGCCTCGTATATGACGGAGGTGCGTCTCTCACGATCATCGTCGGCTGCTCGCATCCGGGCATCCTCAACATGACGACGTCGGTCGCCGCGCATTTCGGCAAACCCGTATCCGCCGTCTACGGGGGATCGCATTTGGTCGAAGCCGACGACGAACGCATCCGAAAAACGATCGAAGAACTGCAAAAGGCGGGCGTACGGAAGACGGGATTCTGTCACTGCAGCGGAAACCGCGTCCATGAAATCATCGCAGAGACAAACGCCGTAACCGACTGCCGCCTTGCGACCGGCAGTGTCGTCGTACTGTAATCGAGAGCATTATCAAAATTATTAAACCGTATCGCATTTAATAATTTTGAAATTATTTAACAAGCAGGAGGCTTTAAATGTCAGGTGCGTACATGTTGGCGGTTATTATCGTTGCGGTAGTAGCCATGATTCTCGCGATCAGCAAATTGAAAATTCATCCGTTTATCGTGATGACGGTCATTGCGATCGCCGTCGGTTTGCTGTGCGGAATGAACACGGAAGATGTTATCAACAAAGTGAAAGCCGGTTTCGGCAACATCTTGGCGAGCATCGGTATTGTCATCCTTTCAGGTACGATCATCGGCACGATCCTCGAAAAGACGGGTGCGGCGCTGACGATGGCGAACACTATTTTGAAACTCGTCGGCAAAGAGCGGTCGGTTCTCACAATGGGATTGACCGGCTACGTAACGGGTATCCCCGTATTTTGCGATTCGGGTTTCGTCATCCTTTCGCCGATCAGCCGAGCACTTGCGGCACAGTCGAACAAATCGCTTGCAGTTATGGCGACGGCGCTCAGCGCAGGTCTATATGCGACGCACTGTCTCGTTCCTCCGACACCGGGTCCCATCGCAATGGCCGGCACGCTCAACGCGAACCTCGGTTTGGTTATCGGGATCGGTCTTTTGATCTCGCTGCCGGCGACGATTATGGGAATCCTGTATGCAAACAAAGTCGCAGGCAAAATCGATATTCCGGCGAACCCCGAATATACGGTAGAAGAGCTGGTAGAAAAATACGGAAAACTGCCGGGAGCGCTGCACTCATTCGCTCCGATCCTCGTACCGATCATCCTCATCGCGCTGAAGAGCATCGGTGATTTCCCGTCGCATCCCTTCGGTACCGGCGCCGTAAAGATGTGCTTTTCGTTTATCGGAAATCCCGTAGTTGCACTGCTGTTGGGTATCGCCCTTGCGACGACGCTCATTCCGAAATCCGAAAAAAAGAATACGCTTTCGTGGGTCACCGACGGAGTGACTAATTCGGCGGGCATCCTCGCGATCACCGGCGCGGGCGGCGCATTCGGCGAAATATTAAAATCGCTTCCGCTCGCGGACGCGCTGAGTTCGTCTCTCCTGCAGATGCATGTCGGCGTTTTCCTGCCCTTTATCATCGCGGCGATTTTAAAATCCGCGATGGGCGCGTCCACGGTCGCGATGATTTTGACTTCGGCGATGGTCGCTCCTCTCATGCCGGCTCTCGGCTTTACGTCGGAAATCGGCAAAGTGCTCGTGATCATGGCAATCGGCGCGGGTTCGATGACGGTAAGCCACGCAAACGATTCGTACTTCTGGGTCGTTTCGCAGTTTTCCGACATGAATACGCAGCAGGCGTATAAGTGCCAAACGGGAGTAACGCTCGTACAGGGCATTACGACGATCATCGTCGTATTTATCGTTTCCTTGTTTGTACATTAATAAATTGAATGCCGAGTTTTGAAAGTATGCGTGAATAAAGCCGTGCGTTCGGCGAGAACCCGTCCGCTTAGCCGCGGTCGAGCTTTTAGGGCAGGCTTCCGCAAGCCTAACGCTCGAAACGGCACGCAGCCGGAACCTCGCCTGCGCACGCTGTTATGTGTGTTCAAAACTCGGCATTCAGCCGATGTGCGAAACGAATGGAGAATTTTATCGGAGCGCGTCGATATTCGCTTTGCCCGGCAAAACGAAGGGCAGCACGTCTTCCGCAGGATCGATTTCGATGCGCACTAAAAACGGCTTTTGCTCCCGCTTCAGGGAAAACGCTTTTTCGTACCACTTTTCATCTTCGGCCGCATCGGCCGCATCTATGCCGAAACCTTCGGCAATTTTAACAAAATCGACGCGGCGGGAGAATTCGCTCGCAGCGTAAGTCCCGTCAAACAGATATTTTTGCTGCTGGTATACCATGCCGAGCGTGCCGTTGTCGAAAATGATCACCGTCACTGCAAGATTCTGTTCGGAAAGAGTCGCAAGCTCCTGAATATTCATGAGAATGGAACCGTCACCCGAAAGACACACGACGCGGCATTCAGGATGCGAAAGAGAAGCTCCGATCGCGGCGGGTAAACCGAATCCCATCGTACCGAGCGAACCCGACGTGAGAAATGTCCTCGGCTTTTCCACGGGATAATACTGAGCCGCCCACATCTGGTGCTGTCCGACATCGGTCGTAACGATGAGCTTATCGCGCCGCATTCCCGCTTTTTCGGCGAGGAGCGGAATCGACGCGATACACTCGCGGGGATTGACGTACGGCGATTTTTTCGCAGATCCGCAGAGGGTCGAAAACATTTCCGTTTTAAGCCGAATGATTTTCTCAAGCCACACGGCGCGCGCTTCCGCGTTTTGCCAATTCGACGCGAAAAGCTCCTGCTTTCGGGACGCAAGCTGTACAAGGATCGGAAAGACGGATCCGACATCGGCGACGACGGAAATATCGGCATCGACGATTTTATCGACTTCCGCCGCATCGATGTCGATGTGAACGATGCGCGCTTTCGGACAAAATTTCGACACGACGCCCGTCGCCCTGTCGTCGAAGCGGACGCCCGCGGCGATGACGAGATCGGCATCGTGCATAGCGACGTTTGCCGCGTAGGAGCCGTGCATACCGACCATGCCGACAAACATTTCAAAAGAGGAAGGTACGCAGCCGATTCCCATAAGACTCGTCACTACCGGTACACGATAACTTTTCAAAAATTTTTGCAGTTCTTTTGCAGCCGCTTCCGAATTGCAGCCGCCTCCGCAAAAAAGGACGGGACGCCGAGCTTCGGCAAGCGCATCGGTTATACGATCCATGCTCGAAGCGTATTCGGACGGCGGCGTATGAAAGCGTATATCGTGTATCGTAACGGACGCGATATCCGGCCACGAATCGAATTCGCATGAAGAAGTCTGTACGTCGCGAGGAACATCGACGAGCACCGGACCCTGCCGGCCGTTCACAGCGATCGCAAACGCTTCGGGAATCGCGGTAAGCAGCTCTTCCGGAGATTTTACCATGATGCTGTGCTTTGCGATCGGAAAGGAAAGACCGAAAGTATCCGCCTCCTGAAACGCGTCGGTGCCGATAAGAGAAGTGTTCACCTGCCCCGTGATCGCGACGATGGGAACGGAATCGCTTCGAGCGTCGGCAACGGCGGTGAGCAGATTCATCGCACCCGGTCCGCTTGTCGCAAAGCATACGGCAACTTTTCCGGTACTGCGCGCCATGCCCTGCGCGATAAAGCCCGCAGCCTGTTCGTGCCGGACGAGTACGTGGCGGATCGAACTCTTTGCAAGCGCGTCGTACAACGGCAAAATCGAACCGCCGGGGATGCCTGAGACGACGGAGATACCTTCCATTTCAAGCAGCTTGACGATTATTTCGCTTCCCGTCTTTTTCATACGCGATCCCGCTACAACTCGAACTGATCGATCTGCGATCCGATTTTTTGTATGGCTTCTTTCATCCTCGCCGAGATATTTTCCAATGCGGAACCGGTTTCGTTTATACGACGTGCGCCCGTCGACATTTCGCTTATGCCGTCTTTCATGCCGGACGCACTGTTTTGCAATTTATTGATTTCGGTAAGAATCGATTTATTGCCTGCAGCCATTTCGCGCGATGCGTTCTGCACGCTCGCCGTATTATCGTTTACGACGCGCAGCGACGCATCTATCTGTTTCGAACCTTCATTCTGCTCCGCCATAGCCTGCTTGATGGACAGCACGAATTTATTGGTGACATTCAATTCGTCGGAAACCGATTTGAATACTTCGCTCAATTGGGCGGATGCGCCGACGACGCTTTGGATCGACTGATTGACATTGCCCAGCTCTTCTCCGATGCGCTTCGACTGAGTCGCGGACGATTTCGACAATTTACGGATTTCATCGGCAACGACGGCAAACCCCTTTCCCGCTTTTCCGGCATGGGCGGCTTCAATGGACGCGTTCATCGCAAGCAGGTTCGTTCTCGTTGCAATGTCCGCGATTATCGTATTCGCGTCCTGGAGCATATTGGATTGACTTTCGATCTGCTCGATGCGCGCGTTGACGTCGCTCTGTTTAATAAAACCGTCCTGCGCTTTGTCGCGCAGCATAGAAAAGGATGTGACCATCTTGTCGACGGATTGATTGACCGACGCGATACTGACGATCATCTCTTCGATCGCAGCCGACGCCTCGGTCATGCTGCTCGATTGATTTTGAATCATCCGTTCAAGTGAATCGATATTCGCAGCGATTTCGTTGACTGCGCCGACAGTCTGCGATACGCTCGCCTCCTGGTCGTCCATCTGAGCGTGTATGCTTTCTATATTCGCAATGATCTCCGTGATGGCGCTCGACGTATCGTCGGCGCTGCCGCTCATATCTTCACCCGCCGTGACAAGGGTCGCTTTGCTCTCTTTTACATCTTTAACAATCGTATGCAGCTTTTCAATAAATTTATTAAATCCTGCAACGAGCATACCGATTTCGTCGTCCGACGGCGCGTCGATTTTGACGGCGAGATTTGCATTACCTTCCGACAGCGCAATAAACGCCTGCGATACTTTTTGAAGCGGCCGCATAACCAAACCGAACACGCGGTTTGCGATAACCGAAACAAGGATGACGAGCAATAGGACGATCGCCCCAAGTATCTCAAGCATTTTGATGCCGATACTTTTTCCGAGTTCCGCACGCGCTGCCGAAAAATTGCTTGCGAGCGCCCACATACCTGCAGGCTTACCCGAAAAATCGAAAACCGGCCAATAGACGACGTAGTACCGGCTCTTCCCGATCGTATCCATTTCGGCATAGCTTTCGCCCCGAGTCAGTACCTCTTCGGCACAATCGCTGCTGACCGAGGCGACGAGCATTTCATTTTTTTCATCCGTGACAGTCGAAGCGACCGCTTCCGTGCCGTCATAGAGCATGACATCGCAGCCGAAGGTTTTGCGCGTCTTTTCCAAAAAACCGGCCGACGATACGTTGAATCCCGAAACGAGGGCTCCGATGATCCGCCCTTCGCTGTCATATACGGGGCATCCCGCTCTGATTGCAAAACGGACAAGCACCGCCTTTTCATACGAACACGTCGCGCGTCCTCTGACGGCTTCACTGACGGCTTTTTGATTGATGATATTATCGCCGAAGCGTTCCGAATGCCCCCGTGCGATGATATTGCCGCTCGTGTCGGTTAAGACGATAAAATCGACGCTCATCTGTTTATTGAGTTCGGAAAGGATTTTATACGCATCGGTGTGACTGCGGCTGTGAGCGGCTTGAACGACATCGGGACGACCTGCGATCGATGCGGCAGCTCCCTCCGCACGCGAAGCGAAGTCTTCAAGCGAAAGCTGAAAGCCCGCCACGCTCGCTTTTGTCGACTGCTCGTGCTGAGCCGTGAGTATGCGGTAAAAGAAAACGGCAAGTGCAAGCCCGCAGACGATCACTGTAAAAAACACCGTGATTCTGTTGACGCTGCTCAATTTCCGAACGAGAGACGACCGCTTAGTCTGCGTAGAAAGTTGTTCGGAAAAAGTCTTTTGTTCCATTGCGTTTTCTCCTTTTTCACATATTCACGCATTGCGCCGCTTTTGTCAATCAAGAAAACAACAAAACCGACGTATCGGGGACAATCTCTACGCAACAGCAACTCCGATACGGAACGTCGGATCATTAAATCTCCCCACGAATAAAACGCGCTGACGAGCAGCACTTTCCATCCCTTGACAATATACATAAAAAAATTATACCGTAATCCGAGAAAGCACATACGGGTACATCACTTTTAGGAGCATGAATATTTTATGGAAGCAAAACTCATCGCAGAAGAAATACGATCGGGCAAAGCGATTCTCGGTATCGAACTCGGTTCGACGAGGATAAAATCGGTGCTCATCGATACGAAAAACGTCCCCGTCGCGCAGGGCGCTTTCGATTGGGAAAACTCCTTTATCGACGGCATTTGGACCTATCCGCTCGATAAAGTGTACGAGGGTATTGCGGAAAGCTACGCTCGAATGAAAGAAGATGTCATGCAAAAGTACGGCGTAGAGCTCACAAAGCTGCGAGCGCTCGGCATCAGCGCGATGATGCACGGCTACCTCGCCTTCGACAAGTCCGGCAATCTGCTCGTCCCGTTCCGTACTTGGCGCAATACGATCACGACGGAAGCGGCGGCAAAGCTTTCGGCGCTCTTCGATTACCCCGTTCCCGAACGATGGAGCATATCCCATCTGTATCAGGCTGTTTTAAACGGCGAAAAGCATGTCGGAGACGTCGCGTTTATGACGACGCTCTCAGGCTACGTGCATTGGAAGCTGACAGGGAAAAAACTGCTCGGTGTGGGAGATGCGTCGGGTATGTTCCCGATCGACATCGCAACAAAAAATTACAATAAAAAAATGCTCGCACAGTTTTCATCGCTCGTCGCGGAAAAAAACTACGGCTGGAATATCGAAAGCGTTTTGCCCGAAGTGCTCGTTGCGGGAGACGACGCGGGTTCTCTTACGAAAGAAGGCGCCGCTCTGCTCGACAAAGACGGTACGCTCGAAAGCGGCATTCCGCTCTGCCCGCCCGAAGGAGACGCGGGCACCGGCATGGTCGCAACGAATTCGGTCGCAAAGCGCACGGGCAACGTTTCGGCAGGCACGTCCGTATTCGCGATGGTCGTGCTCGAAAAAGAGCTTTCAAAAACGTACAGCCGCAAAATCGATTTGGTGACGACGCCCGACGGTTCGCTTACGGCGATGGCACACGCGAACAACTGTACCGGAGAATACGACAGCTGGATCAAAATATTCGGCGAAGCGGCGGCAGCTCTCGGCGCTCGCTTCGACAAGGGTACGCTCTACGATGCGCTGCTCGGCCTCGCGTTGAAAGGGGACAAAGACTGCGGCGGTCTCATGCCGTACAACTACATTTCAGGCGAATCGATGACGGGCCTCGAATCAGGTCGACCGCTTTTTGTGCGAACGCAAAGTGCCGGCTTTAGCCTTGCCAATTTTATGCGCGCCCAACTCTTTACCGCACTCGGCGCGCTGCGTACCGGCATGGACATTCTGTTCGACAAAGAGCACGTCGCCCTCGATACCCTCGTCTGCCACGGAGGATTTTTCAAAACGGCGGAAACCGGTCTTCGCGTTATGGCGGCGGCAATGCACACCAAAGTCGCCGCTCTCGAGACGGCGGGCGAAGGCGGCCCGTGGGGAATCGCCCTCCTCGCTTCATATATGGTACATAAAAACGGACGCAGCCTCGCGCAATTTTTAAACGAAGACGTATTTGCATCGAGCGAATCGAAAACCGTCGTACCCGATCCCGCCGACGTCGAAGGATTCAATACATTCTTTGCGCGCTATACGAAGGGATTGCCCGTCGTAAAAGCCGCGACGGAGTACATCGATTGGTAAGAACGGCAATTTTTTACGGGAGACAAATATGGCAGGTGCATATCAAACTTTAAAAGAAGAAGCATACGAAGCGAATATGGAAATCCCCAAACACGACCTCGCCGTGTATACGTGGGGCAACGTTTCCGCATTCGATGCGGGAAAAAGCGTGTTTGCGATAAAGCCGTCGGGCGTTCCTTATTCCGAATTGACGAGCGACGCTATGGTCGTCGTCGATTTGGACGGAAAAATCGTCGAAGGGAAACTGCGCCCGTCTTCGGATACGCAGACGCACATCGTTTTGTATAAAGAATTCGCTGTAAAAGGCGGATGCAAAGTCGGCGGGATCATCCACACGCATTCGCCGGCTGCAGTCGGTTGGGCACAGGCGATGCGCGCCGTTCCGCTCTTCGGTACGACGCACGCCGATCACATCCAAACGGAAATCCCGTGTACGCCCTATCTTTCAAAAGAAGCCGTCGAACGCGATTACGAAAAAGAGACGGGTACGCTGATCGTCGAGCATTTTAAACAGCACGGCTACGATCCGGCTGAAACGAATATGGTACTCGTCGGCGGACACGGCCCCTTTGCGTGGGGAAGCGATGCGGCAAAAGCGGTGTACAACGGCGTCGTCCTCGAAGAAGTGTGCAAGATGGCGCTCAATACGATACTGGTCAATCCGGGCGCGATGCAGCTTCCCGACTACATCGTCAACAAGCACTATATGCGAAAGCACGGTCCCTGCGCATACTACGGACAGCAAAACAGATAGAGGCAATTTAAATTGTTCGACAGCCCGCCGAACAATCCGTCTACCGCTTCGATGCTTTCGCCCGCTCAGCCAGGTACGCTTCGTCGCGGATACGCACGAGAGAAGAGCTTTCAAGCGCCGTCGAACTGTAGAGCACGCACGGATGTCCGTCGAATGCCCATGAACGAAACGTGCCCGTTTCGGGATCGATGAGGAGCCACTCACCCGCTTCCGCTTTTCGAAGCGCGCATCCGGGCGAAATGATTTCAAGCGTATCGGCCGTATCGATTTTATTAAAAGGCGTAAACTCATACATACGCCAGCCGTCTTTTTTTTCGGCTGCGGCGGGTATTTTTTCAGGATGATTTTTCAAATCGCGTTCGCGCGCAAAGCGCGCTTCGTTACACAGGGCTGCAAGCGATTTTTGAAAATCGCACACCGTTTTTTTCCCGCGCAAAAAGATTTCGCTTTGCTCCGCTTCGCTCACTTCGTTTCCGATCTCCGCCGCAAGCGCATAAGGACTGTCGGATGCGCCGCTTGTCGTCACGTCGGCGTCTTCGCGGCTGTAGTAAAATCCCGTCGTCGATTCCCGATGCGGTACATTGTCGAGCTCTGCGATAAAAGGAAAAGCCTCTTCGGAAGAAATTTTGCCGTCGAGTGCGTCGAGCGCTTTACGGTACGCCCTCGTTACGAGCGCAACGTAATACACGCTTTTCATCCGCCCTTCGATTTTTATCGCGTCGATACCAGCGTCTTTCATATCCGAAAGCTTATCGATCATATTGAGATCTTTGCTCGAAAGAACTGCGGTAAAATTATCGCCTTCAAAAACCGGAAAATATTCACCTGCTCTTTTTTCTTCCGAAAGCCGCAATACACCCGATGAGGCGAGGCGCTTCGCAGCATCCGCATCGAAAAATCGATTTTCGTCCGCGCTCACGCTGAAATTCCAACGGCACGTATGAGAGCAAAAACCGCTCTGAGCGCTCCTGCCTGTAAGATAGGCGCTCATGAGGCAGCGACCGGAATAGGCGATGCACATGGCGCCGTGACAAAAGGCTTCGAGCTCCATATCGGGAACGGCGTCTTTAATTTCGCGGATCTCTTTTAGCGAAGCTTCCCGTCCGAGCACGATACGTTTAAATCCGAGCCGCTTATAAAACAAAGCGGCGGAAGCGTTGATGCAACTCGCCTGCGTGCTCAAGTGAAGCGCCGCATCGGGGAACTCTTTTTGCAAAATCGGCACGATGCCCAAATCCTGCACGATAAACGCATCGATCGGATAGCGCTTAAAATAATCGATATTGTTTTGAAAAGAAGCGATATCGTCATTGTGAAAGGCGATGTTGAGCGCGCAGTAGAGTTTTTTTCCGGGAAAGCGTTTTTTGAGCTCGCATACTTGCTCGTATTCGTCGTCGTAAAAATTGTCGGCTTTGACGCGGAGCGAAAAATGCTTGAGACCGATGTACGCGGCATCCGCTCCGTATGCGTATGCACAGTATAATTTTTTTACATTACCTGCAGGCGAAAGAAGTTCCATCGCAAATCGCCGCGCGCGCTACGCGTCCGCCTGCAAAGAGTTTTCGAGACGCGGCTTATTGTGAAAGGATGTGCCCGCATCCGTATCGCCTTCTCCGGATATGACGTGCCCTATCTTTTCGATAGCGAGGTGCGTTTCCCACAGGTGATCGTCGGCAAACTGAAAAAACGGCATCATCTTCGGCCACACATCGAGTTCACACTCGACGCCGTTCGATACGAGCAAATTCGAAAACCGTTCGGTATCGCCGAGTAAAAGCTCCTTTTCGCCGCACTGTATATACACAGGCGGAAAATCGGAAAGCTGTTCCTTTGCCGCATACAGAGGAGAGACGAGCGGATTCGTTAAATTGGAAGCAAAGGTATATATCTCCCCGCAGCGCAAAAGCGTTTCTCCGTTTATCAATTCGTCGGAAGCTTTTTTGCCCTTTGAAGCGGCAGCCTCTTCGGAAAAATCGAGCCACGGAGAAAGAAAGACGAGACGGGAAACGCCCGTACGGTATTTTTCGCGGAGACTGAACAGGAGCGCACAAGCGATGGAAGCGCCCGAGCCGTCGGCAGCGATGATGATCTCGGGATGAGCGGCAGCTTTTTCCGCAGAAGCATCGAGCGAACAGGCAACCTGCAATTCCGTGTACACCGTACGAAAGACGGCCTGCACGTCTTCGAGCGCAGCCGGATAGGGATGAGCCGGTGCGAGGCGAAATTCCGGCACGACGACGCGGCTGAAAGATTTTGCCGCAAGGCGCGCGCAAAAACCTCGCCACGAAGCGCGGGAACCTGCGATAAAGGAGCCGCCGTGAATATAGATGATGATGCGCCTCGAAGAATATATTTCCGGCGAAAGGACATCGCAGGAAACTCCTCCGTAATTGTAATCGGCGCAGTCGACGTGATTGGGCAAAACGGGACAGGCAAAACCTTCTTCCATCCTGCTTCGGAACGAGTCGATGTTTAATTTCGGAGCGTAGACGAGAAGCTTGAGCCGTTTGAGCGCCGCCCGCCTGTCCTGTTGTACTGCCATTGGAGCAGTATAGCAAATTTAAAGAACTTCCGCTATACTCGTTTATTATGCCAATTAAGATTCAATCGGATTTGCCGGCGCGCAGTATCCTCGAGCGCGAAAACGTATTCGTCATGACCGACACGCGGGCTAAAGCGCAGGATATCCGTCCGCTGAAAATCGCGATCGTCAATCTTATGCCGGTAAAAGAAATAACGGAAACGCAGCTTTTGCGCGTTTTGGCAAATACGCCGCTGCAGGTCGAAATATCGCTCGTGCGCATGGAAAATCACGTGTCACGCCACACGAGCCGCCATTACCTCGAAAAATTTTACATCACGACGAGCGCGCTTTTAAAACACAAATTTGACGGCATGATCATAACCGGCGCGCCCGTCGAACAGCTGCCTTTCGAACAGGTCGATTACTGGAACGAACTGTGCACCATCATGGACTACGCGAAGACGAACGTATTTTCGACGCTGTACGTGTGCTGGGGCGCGTTCGCGGGATTGTATCACCTGTACGGTATCGATAAACATCCGCTCGACAAAAAAATGTTCGGCGTATTTATGAACACGCGCCTCACGAACGCCGATCCGCTGCTGAGAGGCTTCGACGACAGTTTTCCGATCCCGCAGTCACGTCACACAACGATCCGAGCCGAAGACGTCGCCTCTTGCAAAGCCCTCGTCGCCCTCGCTTCTTCACAAGAAGCGGGAACGACGCTCATCAAATCGAAAGACAACCGCGAAATCTTTATGACCGGTCACCTCGAATACGATACCGACACGCTTGCCGAAGAATATGTCCGCGACAAAAAAAAGAATCTTCCGATCGCAATCCCCGAGCACTATTTTCCGGGCGACGATCCGGGGGAAAAACCCTCTTCGACGTGGAGAAGCACGGCTCATTTATTTTATTCGAACTGGCTCAACTATTACGTCTATCAGGAAACGCCGTTCAATTTCGTATGATCAACAATTTTAATCGGGAGTCCGGAGTATGAAAAAGTATCTGTTTATTTTCGATATGGGAAGCGTACTCGTCGAAAACGACGAGCCGTGGCCCGAAGCGATGGCAGCACTCGGTCTTCCCTCCTCTCCGAAAGAAAACTCGCCGTACATCCATCTGTACCGCGCGGCGGCCCGAGGTGACATCACATCCATGGAATTTTCGCTTCTCGTCGCCGAACGCGCACACCTTCCCCGTCCGACGGAAAATTACTGGAAAAAATTTTTCCGTCCGACGCTCAAAACGGAAACGGCGAAACTCATCAAAGCGATAAAAAAATCAGGTGCGCACATCGTATGCGGAACGAACACGTTCGACGTGTATTACGACTATCTTTCGGAAGCGGGCTTTTACGCCGACTTCGATAAAGTGTACGCATCCTGCTTTATGCACACGAGAAAGCCCGACGTATCGTTTTGGCAGTATATCCGCAACGAAGAAAAAACATACGATTTTTCCGATATGCTCTTTTTCGACGACTCCGAAGCAAATGTGCGCACCGCGGAAAGCCTCGGTATACACGCTCACCGCTTTACAGGCGCCGATAAAGCGAAGGAATTCATTCTGTCTGTTTTGGGAAACGACTGTAAGATCGATTTTAATAAATTTTAATAAATGCGGCAAATGCGATGATCGAACACGGGCTGAAAACGACGCGTGCGGTAAAATACGAAAAAAACAGTTTTCATGATGCGATGCTCCGTATCGTCGCCGTTTCGTCTCTTCTGCCTCTTTTTTCGGCGGTGATCGCATTTTGCATTTTCGCATACATTTACTTTAACGCGGGTATCCTTGCGGAAAACAAAAACGACAGCGAAGCGGCATCCCGCGAACTGAGAATGATCTTTCAAACGTATGCGCAGGAATTGAACTCCCCTGCTTTCGACTTTGAAGCGAAACTGCCGCGAGATAAAAACGGCAATACCTTTTTGACGCTCGAAATTCAATTTATGAACCGGCAGGGACATTCGGCCGATTTTTACCTCTTCGACGACGCTTCGCGCCTGCTCTTTTCTTCCACATCGATGCCGCTCTCCTTTATGCCGCCCGATGTCGGACGGAACTGGGGTTTATACAAGCGGATGGAGGAGCGGCCGGGCACCGTTCAGTGCACATTTTTCCGAGGCAATCTCCTCATCGGAAAAAAACTCGCCGAAGGCTGTGCCGTATTCGTCATTCCTTCATTCTATTTTACAAACCACACGCTCGAGCACGTTTCAAATATCGTCGTCGCAAACCGTTACGGAGAAATAGCGCTTTCATCGACGGCGATGTTTACCGGCAATTTTAACCGTATCGATCCGCAGGCTGCAAAGGCAGCGTCGTTTTTTTCTTTTAAGAACAACCGCTATTTTAAAACGGAACGCCGCATACGTCTTGCAGATGAAGCGCTTATCGTCTACGCCTTTTCCGCCGTAAAACGGAGTTTCGCGATGCTCGTCTTAGGCGGTTCGATATTGCTGTGCATCATCGCGCTTTCAGGCGTCATCACCTATGCGGCCGTCGCGCGCTCGGTTACAAAGCGGACGGAATCGATCGACAAAATAACGACGTGTTTCGATGAAGTGCAAAAAGGCAATTTAACCAAACGGATGACGCTCGAAGAAAACGACGAATTTGCCGTGATTGCGGATTCGTACAATACGATGATCCGAAGCATCGACGAGCTGCTGCGGAAGAATAAGGAGATAAACGAAGAGACGACGAGGGCACAGATCAAACAGCTTGAAAGCCAATTCAATCCGCATTTTCTGTCGAACACGCTGCAGGTTATCAAATACATGGTAGCCCTCGAACCGGACGCCGTCCCTGCGATCATCGATCATCTTTCAAAACTGCTCCGCTACAGCATAAACGCTTCGGAAGCTCGGTGTACGCTCGCCGAAGATTTGGAATACACGAAAAACTACATCGCGATCCAGCGCTTCCGTTTTACCGATACGCTCGACTGCATACTCGATATTGCTCAAGAGGCGCAAAACTGCATCGTGCCGAAACTGCTCATTCAGCCGCTCATCGAAAACGCAATCCAATACGGTTTTGCCGCCGAAAAAAGAAAATTATTAATTATTATACGCGCTCGTATCGAAGGCGAAAACATCGTTATCACCGTCACAGACGACGGCTGCGGCATGGATGAAAAAAAAGTTTCCGAACTGCACGAGATGCTTTCCGAGCGTACGCGGACGACGAATCACTTCGGCCTGTACAATATCGCAAAACGCATACGCTTGCTCTACGGAGAAAAATCGGATATGATTATTAAAAGCGGTTTGCATCGCGGAACTTCAATAACGATATCTTTTCCCGCAGTATTTTGATTATGTATAAAGTGCTTATCGCAGAAGATGAAGAATTGATCCGCCGAGGACTGGTCTACACGATAGATTGGCTTTCACTCGGCTGCACCGTCGCAGGAGAAGCGGCGGACGGTCTTGAAGGCTTGCAAAAGATCAAAGACACGCACCCCGACATCGTCATCGCCGATATCCGTATGCCGGGCATCAGCGGTCTCGAAATGATTGAAAAAGCAAAAGGATCGGGAGAACGTTTTTACGCGATCATCCTGTCGAGCTACAGCGAATTCGATTATGCGAGACAGGCGATCCTCCTCGACGTCGGTGAATACTTGGTTAAACCGATCGTCGACGACGAACTCGAAGAAGCGATCGAAAGAGCAAAAGAGAAAATCGGCGAATCGGCGAAAACCGACATCGACGAAGCGGCAAAAACGGAAGTCGATCAAAGCGGCCGCGTGCTTCGGTTTTTCAACGGCAGCGTACAAAGCGGCAATTTTTACGTTGCGGAAACGATCAAACACATCAAAGACGACTACCGAACAAAGATCACTATAGAAGATATAGCGGCCTCTCTCGGCGTTTCCGTAAGCTATTTGAGCAGGAAAATCAAGCAGGAAACGAATATGACCTTTATCGATCTGCTCAACGGCTTGCGTATCGCAAAGGCTGCCGAATTGCTCGCCACGGGAAAATACCGCATGTACGAAATCGCCGAAATGACGGGCTTTACGAATTACAAATATTTTTGTACGGTTTTTAAGCGCTACACGGGTTACGCGCCGTCAAAGCTCGTCCGATAACCGCTCGACCGCAGCGAATTTCCACGCCGAATAAAAGTGCCGCCGCAAGTGTGTAAAGTTCATTTTCCCGAACCTTTTTACCGAATTTTAGGATTGCGTTATTAATAAAGCGGAATTAAAATTAATAAATAAGAGGTATTAACTATGAAACGAAGCATTATTTTAACGGCGGCGCTCGCGGTCGCCGTGCTCGCAGGCTGCTCGAAAAAATCGGGAAGCGGAGCTGAAAGTGCAGCTTCGAGCTGGAAGCCGGAAAAAGACGTAACGGTTATCGTCGCATACAAAGCCGGAAGCGGTACGGATACGGGAGCGCGTATCCTGTGTTCCGTCGCCGAAAAATATGTCGGCAAAACGCTCATCGTCACGAACAAAGAGGGCGCCGACGGAAAAATCGGATATACGACGCTCGCAACTTCAAAGCCCGACGGCTACACGATCGGCTTTATCAATCTGCCGACCTTCAGTTCGCTTTCCATCCAGCCGAACAGCCCCTTTACGAAAGATTCGATCGTTCCGATCTGCAATCATCTGTTCGAACCCTCGGTCGTCGTCGTACGCAAAAACGCGCCGTGGAACACGATCGAAGAATTGATCGAATACTGCAAAGCGCACAAAAACGAAGTAAAATGTTCGACGAACGGCGTCAAAGCGTCGAACCACATCGGCGCGCAGCTTTTGGCAAAAGCGGCCGGTTTTGAAATCAGCTGCATCCCCTACGGCGGGACCGCCGACCAGCTCCTCGCGCTTCGCCAGGGCGAAGTCGACATGTCCGTTCCGAAATCGGCCGACGTTGCGCCGCTCATCGGAGATAACGGAGAGCTCAAAGTGCTCGCGACCTACACGGAAAACCGTCTCGCGGAAATGCCGGACGTTCCGACGCTGAAAGAAAAAGGCTACAACCTCGTCTACGGTTCGGCACGCGCTCTTGTCGCCCCGAAAGGTACTCCGCAGGCTGCAATCGATTTCTATGTAGACGCGTTCGAAAAGACGATAAACGATCCCGACAATATCGAAAAGAGCAAAAACGCGGGTCTCGCCCTCGACTTTATGTCGCCCGATGCGCTCGGACAATTTATCGACGCGCAGGAGGACTTCGTCAAAAATACACTTCCCACGCTGTTCAACTGACGGAGCGTGCCGTAAAGCGCCGATCCAAGCGCATATGCGCCGATCGGCGTTTTCGAAAAGCTGCGGCCGGCTGTTTTATGCCGACGCGGCTTTACCCTCTCCATCTTCGGAGGTTACATGAAAAAAAGCGACATCATTTTGGTTGCGGCGGTCTATGCGATTACCGCTTTTTTCTTTGTTATGGTGCTGCAGTATCCGAGCGACGTGCGCATCTACCCTATCTTTATTATGGTGGTGCTCTCCGTACTGACCACAATGCATTTGATCGAGTGTCTCGTAAAATTCGCACGGGAGAAAAAAATCGAAAACGATATGCCCCTTCTCTTCGAGCATTTTAAAGCCAAGCAATTTTTTACCGTTTTTGCAATGCTGTTCGCATACGTCGTTTTAATAAACATACTCGGTTTTTATATTTCGAGTCTTTTGTTTATCGCGGGAACGCTTATATTTTTTAAGATCAAACCGCTGTACATCGTCATAACGACCGCCGTATTCCTCGTTTTGATTTACGGCGGATTTTCAACGTTCCTGCATGTTCCGCTTCCGCGCGGTCTGCTGCTCTAAAAGGCGGGAGGTACTTTATGGATTTTTCGTTAATCGGCGCGGGATTCGTCAACGCCGTTATGCCGCTCAATCTGCTTGCCATGCTGTTAAGCACGACGATCGGCATCATGATCGGAGCGCTTCCCGGTCTTTCAGCCGCTATGGGTGTCGCGCTCATCATCCCGATCACCTTCGGTATGCCGCCTTCGACCGGTCTTATCGTGCTTGCAGGCATTTACTGCGGCGCGATTTTCGGCGGATCGATTTCAGCCATATTGATCCACACGCCGGGCACTCCCGCTTCCGCAGCGACCGCGATCGACGGTTACCAGCTGACGCTCCAAGGCAAAGCGGGCAAAGCCCTCGGAACTGCGGTTATCTCGTCTTTTTTCGGCGGGCTTTTAAGCTGTATTTCCCTTTACTTTTTTTCGCCGCCGCTTGCAAAACTCGCGATGGCGTTCGGAAGCCCCGAATATTTTTGGCTTTCTATTTTCGGTTTGACGATCATCGCCGGCGTCAGCTCCGATTCCATGATAAAAGGTCTCATCTCCGGCGCATTCGGTCTTTTACTTTCGACGATCGGCATGGATACGATGAACGGCGTATTCCGCTTTACCTTCGGACAGGCAGCCTTGTATGAAGGGCTTCCGTTTACCGCAACGCTCATCGGTCTCTTTTCGATGTCGCAAGTCCTCGTACTAGCCGACCACAAAATCCGCAAAGCAGGAGAATTGGTCGAATTCGACGACAGAGTTCTCCTCAACAGAAAAGAGATGAAACTGATCGCCCCGACGATTTTGCGCTCGTGGATTATCGGCAACGTCATCGGCATCCTTCCCGGAGCGGGCGCGTCGATCGCGTCGTTCCTCGGCTACAACGAAGCGCGGCGCGCATCGAAACATAAAGAAGCGTTCGGACACGGGAGCATCGAAGGAGTTGCGGGTTCCGAAGCGGCGAACAACGCGGTTACCGGAGGTTCTCTCATTCCGACGCTCACGCTCGGCATCCCCGGCGAAAGCGTTACGGCGGTTCTCATGGGCGGTCTTTTGATCCACAATATGCAGCCCGGCCCCGACCTCTTCAACAAATACGCTGCCGTCACCTATACCTTTTTTGCGGGATTCGTATTCGTGCAGTTTTTTATGCTCGCACTCGGACTGTGGGGCAGCAAGTGGTTTGCAAAGATTTCACGCGTATCCGACGCGATCTTGATCCCGATCATATTCGCGCTGAGCGTCGTCGGCTCTTATGCGATCCGCAACAGCATGGCCGACGTCGTCATCATGTTCGTATTCGGCGTCATCGGCTATTTCGTAAAGCTTTTCGGTCTGAACTCCGCAGCGATCGTCCTCGCGCTCATCCTCGGCCCGATCGGAGAACGGGGGCTTCGCCGCTCGCTCTTGCTTTCGAAGGGAAATCCTGCTATCCTGTTTTCAACACCGGTGTGCTGGGTATTGATAGCTTTGTGCGTATTCAGTATATTCTCTCCGATACTCATGCAAAAGCTGGAAAACAAATACAAGGAGCGCGATCCGAACGCGGATATGCCGAAAGACTGACGATGAGGAATGCTGTTTTTGATTTGCCGGAAATACTGACTTCGCTGAATACCGTTTCGGTATGTGCACGCCTCGCGCTCGCCGTCGCTTTCGGAGGCATATTGGGTCTCGAACGGGGCAGAAAGCATCGGCCTGCGGGCTTCCGCACATACATGATCGTCTGTCTCTCTTCGGCGCTCATCATGATCACGGACTTATACCTCGTCGAATTCTACGGCACGGGAGATCCCGCAAGGCTCGGCGCGCAGGTTATCAGCGGTATCGGCTTTCTCGGAGCCGGCAGCATTATGATAAGCAATATGCGCGTCAAAGGCATTACGACCGCCGCCGGTCTTTGGGGATCGGCGGGATTGGGACTGGCGATCGGCGCGGGATTTTATATCGGCGCATTGGTTACCGGATTCTTTTTGCTCATCATTCTGACGATCATGAGCAGGATCGACGCACGGATGAACGCGACGAGCCGCTCGATGATCGTCTTCGCCGAATTCAAATCGATGGAAGCACTTACTTCGTTCGTAAAAGAAGCGCGCAAAATGAACTGTACGCTGTCCGATATCGAAATGAAAAAATCGCTGCTCGACAGCGATTACGTCGGCGTCAATATCGCCATTTCGCTTCCGAAGCGGCAAAACCACGCCGAAGTTATCCAACAGTTCGGAACGCTCAAAGGCGTAAAATACATCGAAGAATTATAACGCGTCGGTAAACGCGCCCCGTTTCAAACGAAGACGATCCGTGCTATACTGAAGTCATGCGTACCCCTTACCGCGCGCTTTTGTTTTCCGCCGCGTTTTTTGTTTTTACGGGCTGCTTTCAAAAAACAAAAGGCGGCATCGATGCAAACACTCTTGTCGTCGCAAGCCCCCACCCGCTCGTGCTCATCGTGCCTGTCATAGAAAATTTCGAAAACGAAACCGGGATCGACGTCGAACTCGTGCAGGGCGGCACAAAAGAAATACTTAGAACTCTTCAAATGCACCCCGACTCATCTCCGTACGATGTGCTGTGGGGCGGTTCGTACGCGTCCGTGCTTCCCGCCACTTCCCTCTTCGATTCCTATACGAGTGAGAACGAACCATATATCATGGGCGAATACAAAAACGTCGAAGGTATGCTGAACCGATTTTCCGACGTACCGAGCGTTTTAATGATAAACAAAAAGCGACTCGGCGATGTTGCTCTCTCAGGCTACGGTGATCTCCTCAATCCGAAATTAAAAGGCGCAATCGCGTTCGGGAATCCGGAAACGTCTTCGTCCGCATGGGAACATTTGATAAATATGCTTTACGCCGCAGGCAAGGGAAACCCCGACAAGGGCTGGGACTACGTGAAGAGGCTGTGCGGAAATCTCGACGGAAATCTCTTGAGCTCTTCGAGCGCGGTATACAACGGAGTTGCGGACGGACGCTTCGCCGTAGGATTGACATTCGAAGAAGGAGGCGCCAATTTTGCCGAAAAAGACGACAACATCGCTCTCGTGTACATGCAAGAAGGCGTCGTCTTCACTCCCGACGGCGTCTATATGCCGAAAAAAATCAGGCACAAAGACAACGCCGTCAGATTTATCGATTACGTGACGGGAAAAAACGTACAAAGCTATATCGCAAAGCAAATGAACCGCCGTTCCGTGAGAAACGACGTCGAAACAAAAAGTCTGCTTCCCGCAAAGAGCGGCATCAAGTGCATCTCCGTCGATTACGCATATACGACTTCGCATCAAAGCGAATGGGTCGAGCGTTTTCTCGATATCTTCGAAAACGCGAGGCAAAGCGATGAATGACAATGTGTATTTTAAAGAAGAAATACGCCGCTCGTTTATAGCGCACTCGCTCATCCCTTCGATCGCATTTGCAAGTGTCGTCATTGTCACTTCCGCTTTGCTGTGGAATGTCAATCTCTACCGCACCCTCGCGCGCGAAAATAAAAAGCTCTCCTCCGTTTTGGGCACAGCCGTAGCCTCATACGACGCTTTTATCGAAGAGCAAAGCCGCTCGCCCGAAAGAATAATCTTTGACGATGCGACTTCCGTTTCCGGAGCATATACCGCGCTGAAAGAATTTATCCATGCGCAAAAGATCGCTGCGGATTTTACGCTGCTTTCCCCGTCGTACGCCGTCGTACTCAAGGGAAGCGCGGATGACGATTTTATCGTTCCCGAATGGCAAAATCAATTTACATGGGGAGCACTCGGCCGAATGCGCGAAAGACCGAATCGAACGGTGATGGAACTCTCGTCCGAGTATAACGCAAGCGGCAAAAGCGAAATCGTCATCGGACGCGCGCTCGACGCAAAAGACAGGATCGGCGGTTACATCGTCTTTACGATAGATGAAAAAGACATACGCGCATATTTCAATCCGCTTCTTCCCTTTGCGATCACCGACAGAAAGGGTACGCTTCTTACGGCTTCTTTTCCGTATGCGGCGAACGTATTCGGAAAACTCGCGGACAACTATCGAAGCGATAAGCGATATTATTTTACGGAAAACGAAGCGGTGTTCCGCACGTCGACGGCGGGCGGCGCCTTCGACGTCTATACCTTTCAAAATACGCAGCAGATGAGGAGCGCTTTTTTAATAATCGCATTAACGACACTTTCGGTTCTCGCGCTTGTCATCGGCGGTCTCTTTGTCAGCGCAGGTAAGATCGCCGAAAACGAATCGCGCTCTCTCACGCAGATCGCGGAACTTTGCGGCGAAGTCGAACGCGGCAATCTCGCAGAGCGTCTTTCGGTTTCCGGCAACATCGAATTTCAAAAGATCGCAAACGCTTACAACGACATGCTCGACACCGTCCAGCGCCTCATCGACGAAAACCAAAAGGAAACACACGAACGCTATGTCGCAGAAATCAAACAGCTCGAAATGCAGTTCAATCCGCACTTTTTATACAACACGCTTGAAAACATTAAATTTCTGATAAAACTTGATCCCGATAAAGCGCAAAAAACGATCCTCCGTCTTTCGGAGCTCTTGCGCTACAGCATCGACAACGATGCGTCGACTGCTCGGATCGGCGAAGATATGGGTCGCATCGAACATTATCTGTACATACTGAAACTCCGATTCGGCAAAAAATTCGCATACGAAATCGACGTGCCGGACGACGTACAAAACTGTGTCGTGCCGAAGCTCATCGTGCAGCCGCTCATCGACAATGCCGTCAAACACGGCTTCGGCGATAAAGAGCGCATGAAAGTTTCCATCGGGGCGCACGCGGTCGGGAAAAAACTGCATATCGTCGTGAGCGATGACGGAGCCGGCATGGACGAAACGGAACTGAAAGCGATGCGGAAGCTTATCCGCGCGCAGAACAATAAAACGAATCATATCGGTTTATACAATGTCGAGCGGCGCATCGAACTTTTGTACGGAAGCAAATACGGCATGACGATCGACAGCGTTGCAGGCAAGGGAACGACCGTGCGCATAAGCCTGCCGGTCATTCGGAGTAAACTATGATACGAATACTGATCGCCGAAGACGAAGAGATCATCCGTTCGGGGCTTTTATATACGATCGACTGGCTTTCCATGAACGCTGTCGTCGTCGCCTCTGCGGCGACGGGTGCCGAAGGACTCGAAAAGATCAAAAGCCTGCAACCGGACATCGTGATTGCCGATATAAAGATGCCCGGCATGAGCGGACTCGATATGATAGAGGCGGCGCAAAAAGCAAAAATCGATTTTATCCCGATCGTGCTTACAAGCTATTCCGATTTCAACTATGCGAAAAATGCCATCGCACTCCGCGTCTTCGATTATCTTTTGAAACCCGTCGACGAAGCGAAGATCAAAGAAGTCGTTTCGCGCGCACAAGAGCAGCTTACAAAAAACCGCATCGCGCAAAAAGCCGAACGCGAGGGAAACGCCGGCGCCGCTCCCTCTCCTTTCCTTCCACCGATGGTTTCCGACAATCCGTATATCGCAGCCTGCCTCCGTGCGATCGAGCAAAACTACTCAGACCATCCGAACATCGAGTCGCTCGCCCGAACGCTCAAAGTGAGTGCGAGTTATTTAAGCAGATTATTTAAAAAACAGACGTCCATGACCTTCCTCGATTTTTTGAACACGTACCGAATTCAAAAAGCCGTAAGCCTCCTTGCCGATCAAAAATACCGCGTCTACGAAGTCGCATCGATGACGGGCTTTTCGTCGTACAAGCGATTTTATGAAGTGTTCAAATCCTATGCGGGTTTTCCGCCGACGGAACTCGCAAAACCGGACGGAAAACGGAAAGCTGAACGATAGGCTGCCGTCGTCTTGTGTCACACGGTTCATTATCACCCTCGCCCCTGCGCACGTCAGTTCATTTTTCGGGATATTTTTATATAAAATCGGCATTGCGGATATGAAATTCCGGTCTTACAATTTTCTTAAAGATATTCAATATCCGGAGGATTTTCATTATGAAAAAAATTTGTGCAGTGATCGGTTCGCTTTTGCTCGCCGGCAGCATGCTCTTTGCCGCCAGCAACAAAAACGCAGGTTCCCTCGTCGTCTACGGCTCTTGCGAAGAAGAATACGTCAGCGCCGTATGTGCAAAATTCGAAAAGCTCACCGGCATCAAAACGAGCTACCAACGTCTTTCGACGGGCGAAGTGCTCACAAAGATAGCCGAAGAAAACGGTAAGCCGTCTGCGGACGTATGGTTCGGCGGTACGACCGATCCGTACAATGAAGCTGCTGCAAAAGGGCTTTTGCTCCCGTACGATGCGAAAAATGCAAAACACATCATCGCTCCCCAGTTTAAAGATGCGAACAACAACTGGTTCGGGATCTACCGCGGCATTCTCGGCTTTTTCTGGAATACGGAAGAGATCAAGCGACTCGGCATTCAGCCGCCGAAAGATTGGGACGATTTGACAAAAGCGCAATACAAGGGCTTGATTTCGTTTGCAAACCCGAATACGGCGGGAACGGGAAAACTCATCGTCAACACGATGGTACAGATGAAAGGCCACGACAAAGCGATGGAGTACTTCAAAGCCCTCGATAAAAACATCGTTCAGTATACGAAATCCGGTTCCGGCCCGTCAAAGCTCGTTCCGACCGGCGAAATCGTCATCGGCATCGGCTTTTTGCACGACGTCGTCTATCAGATCGTCGACAACGGCTACGACAATTTGGGTATGACCGCACCTGCATCCGGCACGAGCTACGAAATCGGAGCGACGGCTATTTTCAAAGGCGCGAAAAACGTCGAAAATGCGCAGAAATTCATCGAATTCGCGCTTTCGCCCGACTGCGTAAACCTCGCTCAACAAAACGGTTCGTATCAGTTCCTCGTCATCGACAACGCGAAGCCCGTCAAAGCTGCAGTCAAAGCGGGTCTCGATAAAATCAAAACGATCAACTACGATTTCGAAGACGCGAAATATCACACGTCGCAGTACGTACAGGATTTCTTTAAAGTCATCGCAAGCGACGACCGCGTCAAAACAAAATAAACAACATACCCCCGACGCAAGCGTCGGGTACAGTGCTCAACGTTTCGCACTGTATGTTTTCATAAGGTGGTTGCAGTCGGGTTTAATACCCTTTGTTACAACGCAAGCGTCGGGGTATTAAACCCTCCGTACGAATAATTATTAATTTATCTGCTGCGGTGCGATCCGTGCCGCAGCAAATCATCTTTTTTTGTGGATTTTTATTATGACAAAACCATACAGTGCCGGAACGCAAAGCAAAACGCTCGACAGAAAAAAACTGTTTGCCGATCCGATCCTCATAACCGCAATATTTGCAATATTTTTATTTTTAGTTTTATTCATCGTCTATCCCCTGTCGATTCTGCTCGTCGACAGCGTGTACGAAGAAAATCAAATAACCCTTTCCGTCTTCGCACGCATCTTCGGGATGTCGGGCTTCAGAAAGGCGATTTCAAATACGCTGCACCTCGGCTTTATCTCAGGCATCCTCGCCACTCTCATCGGATTTCTGTTCGCGTACGTCGACATGTACGTCAACGTCGGAAACAAATTCGTCAAAGGCTTGTTTAAAATCGTTTCCGTGCTGCCGGTCGTCTCTCCGCCCTTTGTCCTCTCGCTTTCGGCGATCATGCTTTTCGGCCGCACCGGTATCATCACGCGAAGCCTCTTCAATTTAAGTACGACAAAATTATACGGCCTTCCGGGCATCTGCCTCGTACAAACGCTTACTTTTTTTCCCGTCTGCTACCTCATGCTCAAAGGCTTGCTTAAAAACATAGATCCGTCTCTCGAAGAAGCCGCGCGAAATATCGGCGCTTCACGGTGGAAAGTGTTTACGTCGGTAACGCTCCCGCTTTTGCTCCCCGGCCTCGGAAACGCTTTTCTCGTAACCTTTATCGAATCGGTTGCGGACTTCGCAAATCCGATGATCATCGGAGGAAACTTCGACACGCTCGCAACTTCGATTTACCTGCAGCTCACCGGCGCATACGATAAAAGCGGAGCCACGGCAATGGCCGTCGTACTCCTTTTCATTTCGATGGGCTTATTCATCGTCGAAAAATATTGGCTCGAGCGGAAATCGGTTGCCACCCTTACGGGCAAAGCCTCTCGGGAGCGTATGCGTATAAAAGACAAAAGCGTGCGCGTTCCGCTTGTCACGATCAGCATCGTCATCTCGCTGTTCGTCATCGTGCTCTACGTTCTCGTCGTATTCGGCTCGCTCTTTAAAATCTGGGGACGGAACTACAGCCTGTCGCTCAAATGGTATCAATACGTGTTTAAAAATAACGGGTACAAAGTATTCCTCGATTCGATTTGGCTTTCGCTCATCGCATCTCCCATCACGGCGCTCATATCGATGATAATCGCCTACCTCGTCGTAAAGCGGAAATTCGTAGGCAAGGGTTTCATGGAATTCATCGCGATGCTCGCGATGGCGGTTCCGGGAACGGTTCTCGGCGTCGGCTTTATACGAGGATTCAACAGCGGCCTCTTTCATTCGGGCTTTATGCAGGGGCTTTACGGCACCGGCGCGATCCTCGTCATCGTGTTTATCGTGCGCTCGCTTCCGATCGGAACTCGAAGCGGCATCGCGGCTCTCAGACAGATCGACAAATCGATCGAAGAGTCCGCCTACGATTTGGGTGCGGACAGTCTCGTCGTATTTACGACGGTAACGCTTCCGCTCATTAAGGATTCATTTTTCAGCGGACTCGTCACGACTTTCGTTCGTTCCATCACCGCGATTTCCGCCATCATTCTGCTGGTCACTCCGCAGTTCGTGCTCATCACCGTGCGCATCAACGAACATGCGGAAAAAGGCAACTACGGGATCGCATGCGCATACGCGACGATATTGATCATCATCACGTACACGGCGATCACACTGATGAATCTGTTTACCGGAAGATTCGGCACGAGCCGCAAACAAAAATAACAAGGGGAATTACCATGACAAAAGAACAAAAAGGCGTGCGCCTCGATCACATAACGAAGATCTACAAAGATTATAAAACGGATAAAGATTTCGCCGCTGTGGACGACATTTCACTCGACATCAAACCGGGCAGCTTCGTCACCCTGCTCGGCCCTTCCGGCTGCGGAAAGACGACGACGCTGCGCATGGTCGCAGGTTTTGAAAGCCCCGACAAAGGCGAAATCTACATCGGCGATCAGGCGATCAACGAACTCACACCGAACAAACGCGATACGGCTATGGTGTTCCAAAGCTACGCGCTCCTGCCGCACTACAACGTCTTCGACAATATCGCATACGGTTTAAAAATCAGAAAGGTTGCAAAGAACGAAATAGCAGAACGCGTTATGGCCATGCTTAAGCTCGTCGAACTCGAAGGACTCGAAGGCCGCATGACGAATCAGCTTTCGGGCGGACAGCAGCAGCGAGTCGCCCTAGCGCGCGCACTCGTCGTGCAGCCGAGCGTTTTGCTTTTCGACGAACCGCTGTCGAATCTTGACGCAAAGCTCCGTGTAGCGATGCGCACCGAAATCAGAAGCATCCAGCAGACGGTCGGCATTACGGCGATCTACGTTACGCACGACCAGTCGGAAGCGATGAGCATCTCCGATCAAATCATCATCATGAACAAAGGTAAAATCGCTCAGATGGGAACGCCGCGCGAAATTTACTACCAACCGAAAGACGAATTCGTTGCGGACTTTATCGGCGAAGTAAACTTCCTGACCGGCAAAGTAACGTCGATCGACTTCAAAACCATACACGTCGATGTCGGCGGCGTTGATATTACGGCGGAATCTTTCGAAAAGGTTCAAAAGGGCGACCCGTGCAAAATCGTACTGCGCCCCGAATCGGTGACACTCGCAGACCAAGGAGTGCTCCCGTGTACGGTAACGCTTTCGACGTTTATGGGTTCGTATCAGTATTATCAGGCCGACGTAAACGGCATGATGATCAAGATCACCGAATACAACCCGAAAAACCGTAAGCTCTACCAAGCAGGCGACAAAGCATACCTCAACTTTGAAAGCGGCAACCTGCACATTCTCTAGCGCAAGTCCCGTACAAAACCCCGACTCGGCCGCATGCACCTCGCATTTGCCGGCCGAGCGTTCGGGAGCGATAGAACAGCAAGCAAAAACGGAGCGCTTTATTGCCGCCCGTCTTGCGTCAAGGAATTCGCAAGCACCGTTTCGACTTGCTTCGGTTTAACAAATTTGACGCGGAGTTTACCGTTTGTGTATTCGACCGAAACGCTGTTCGACTTTTCCCCTTCACCCGAGAGGATTTCGACGGAAAGCGGATCTTCGATTTCACGGCGGATCAGGCGGCGCATCGGACGCGCGCCCAATTCCGGTTCGTAGCCGTGTTCAATGAGGTACTCCCGCGCTTTAGGCTTTACGGAAACGGTAATATTTTGTTCGCGCATTCTGTCGGCAAGTTCTTTTATCTGTATGTCGAGTATCCGTCCGACTTCTTCTTTCGTAAGCGCGCCGAAGACTACGACATCGTCGATGCGGTTTAAAAGCTCGGGACTCAGCATTTTTTTTAGTTCTCCGAGCGCACTCGCTTTTATATCGTCGTACGACAAAAGCCCTTCGCCCGACGGCAAAAACCCGACGCGGCTTCCGCTCGTGATCTGCCGCGCTCCCGCGTTGCTCGTCATGATGATGACGGTGTTCCGGAAGTTTACGGTGTGACCGAGGTTGTCGCTGAGCTCGCCTTCTTCGAGCAGCTGCAAAAGTAAATTGAATACGTCGGGATGCGCTTTTTCGATTTCGTCGAGGAGGACGACCGAATACGGCCGTCGGCGCACCGCTTCGGTGAGCACGCCTCCCTCTTCGTAGCCGACGTAGCCAGGAGGCGCACCGACGAGCCGGCTCGCGTTGTGCTTTTCCATATAGTCGGACATATCGATCCGCACGAGCATCTCTTCGCTGCCGAACAAAAATTTCGCAAGCGCTTTTGCAAGCTGCGTTTTTCCGACGCCGGTCGGGCCGAGAAAGATAAACGAACCGAGCGGATGTTTCGGAGAGGAAACGCCCGCCCTGCTTCTTCGAACCGCGCCCGCGATGAGGTGTACCGCTTCGTCCTGCCCGATAACGCTTTTGTGCATCTCTTCTTCCATGTGTACGAGGCGCTTCGTTTCCGACGAATCGAGCTGTTCGACGGGGATGCCGGTCATCGCTCCGATGATGCGGCAGATATCCTGTTCGCTCACGTGTTTTCTGTTTTGCAGATTGCTGTTCCGCCAATATTCGCTGTAGAGGTCAAGCCTTCTGCGCAGTTCGAGCACTTTGTCGCGCACGATGGCGGCACGTTCGTAATCCTGTTCTTCGACGAGGCGCCTTTTTTCCGCAGCGAGCTTTTCAATGCTCCGCTCCACTTCGGCAAGCTCCGCAGGTTTCGCTTCTTCCTGTATTTTTTTTGCCGCACCCGCTTCATCGAGTATGTCGATCGCTTTATCGGGAAGAAAGCGCTCGGGGATATAGCGTCTGGAAAATTTGACGATAGCCGGGATCACATCGTCGTCGAATACGATGCCGTGAAAATCTTCGTAGCGCTTTTTTATCCCCTCGAGTATGCTTACCGTGTCGTCGTCCGTCGGTTCTTCGACTTTCACCGTTTGGAAACGGCGTTCGAGCGCGGAGTCCTTTTCGATATAGCGGCTGTATTCTTTCGTCGTCGTCGCGCCGATGATTTGTATCTCACCGCGGCTCAATGCGGGCTTGAGCATATTCGATGCGTCCATCGTCCCTTCGGGTCCGCCCGCACCGATGATCGTATGCAATTCGTCGATAAATAAAATGACGGTTTTATCGTCCCGAACTTCTTTCATCATCTTTTTCATGCGCTCTTCGAATTCGCCGCGGTATTTCGTACCCGCAATGAGAGCGGCCAAATCGAGGGAGAGGATGCGTTTTTTGAGCAAGTTGCGAGGCACGTTTCCCTTTGCGATGCGCTGCGCAAGCCCTTCGACGATCGCCGTTTTGCCGACGCCCGGCTCTCCGATAAGTACGGGATTGTTTTTCGTACGGCGTGAAAGCACTTGCACGATGCGCTGTATCTCTTTACTCCGCCCGACGACGGGATCGTCTTTTTCTTCCCGCGCAATCTTTGTGATGTCGCGGCTGAACTCGGAGAGGAATGTCTTTTCGCCTCTGCTTTGCCGCCCCTGATTTTGCGTCTGCTGTCTGCCGATATCCGACGGAGAAAGAGATGCGTTCGCAGATGTGCCGAAAAAATTTTCGAGCGCGGTTTTCGCAAACGAGCGGGAAGCTTTTTCGTTTACCGATGAGGGAGAATGCGCTTGGATTTCGGGGACGATGCGCCGCGCGTCTTCGATCGTTATGTCGGTGTTTTCAAAAAATCGCGCCGTCGCACTGCCCTCTTCTCTGATAGCCGAAAGCACGATGTGTTCCGTCCCCACATAATCGTTTCCGAGCGCACGGGACTCCATGCCTGCAATATCGAGCATCGCTTTTAATCGGCGGCTCGGAGGCAGATCCGAGAGGGCGGCGGATGCAGGATGCGATTTGAATTGCTGTTCAAGCGCGCGCTGAAACGAAAGCGTATTGATACAAAGCGAGCGGAGCAGCGTATAGCCCAGCCCCTCCGCACTTTTCAAGAGCGCAAGCAGCACGTGTTCCGGCAAAAGCTGATCGGCGCCGCTCTTCCGCCCTTCATCCTGAGCAAGGGCGGCGATAAGGCGCTGTGCGCGCGGTGAAAATCCGATTCCGTTCATCATATCCCCCAAAAATTACAATCATAAATTGAATTGCACGGCTTCAAAGGCTTCCTGCACGATCAGCGCACGCAGCCGTTCGATTTTTAAACGCGTATCGTTTTGGATATCCGCTTCAAACGCAAAATTGCCGTTTTTCAGCAAAAACTCCAGGTGTCCGTCCTGCACGCGGTAAAGCAGGCTGCACAGAACGCCGTCGTCGATCCCCTGCAAGATACCCGAATCGAGCCCCCATTTGAGTGCGGAAACGATCGACACGCTCTGTTTGAGCGAAAGGAGCACGCTGAACTTCGCTTCGGCAAAAGCGCGCAGTATGATATTGCGCACCTGTGTCGATTTATTTTCGGCACATCGCTTCCGAAACTTGCGCTCGGCTTCCGCAAGATATTTTCCCGCGCTTTCAACGCTCGCCGTCTGATCGAATTCGCTGCCCGAAAGCGACGAAGCGGTTGCGATATCGTAATACGATCCGAGCGATACGCCGTAGCCGTCGCCCGTACCGTATACAGAAAACACGTCGAGTCCCTTTGCACGCACGTCATTGAGAACGGCATCCGCTTCTCCGGAAAACGTAAGGGAGGGCAAATGGACTCGGATCGAAACCTTCATGCCGCTTCCCGCATCCGAAAGGATCGACGTAAGATAGCCGAATTCGTAGGAAGCGGCGAATTGCAGCGTCTTTTGCATACCGTCGTCGCAAAGGCGGCACTCATCGAATGCACGGGCACAATTCAAACCCGGCTCAAAAGACGCGATGCGCACGTGGTCTGTGCTGTTGACGCGGCACGAAAGACGCCCGTCTCCCTTCATGACGATACCGGAAGCCCCGCTGCCGTCGAGCACGCCGCGCTCTTCCAAAATCTTTTTTCCGAGAGCGTCGAGCGTCTCCGTAGTGACGAGGTGATAATCGTCGGGATTTTCAAAATGCGAAAAAGCATCGAACACAAGCGTCTGCACGCGTTCGGCTTCGTCTTTTTTTTCAGCCGACGGAAATAAAAAATCGGCGAGGTTCCGCGCAAGGCGCACACGGGTGGACACGACGACATCCCCGTCTCTTCCCATATACGAATACCATGGTCTGCCGGCAGGGACTGCGGCACTAGGCATTTTCCGCCCCCGTACCGACCTCCGATCCGTCGGCGACCGCACCCCGTTCGAGGGCGCGCAGATAATCTCGGTAAATCGCCGCTTTTTCATAATCTTCGTTTTGTATCGACTGTTCGAGCTTCGCTTCCAAATCGATGCGGTCGGTCAAACGCGAACGGAAAGTCGCGATCCGTCTCGGCATCGAACCGGTATAAGTGCCCGTAATACCGTGCTTCGCCATCACCGCCGGCAGTTCGGATTTGAAAGTTTCGTAGCATTCGGGACAGCCTGCTTTACCGGATTTTTTTATCGCGGCAAAACTCGTGCCGCAAACCCTGCAGAGCTTTCCCGCTTCCATCGTACCGACGGCTTCCGTTTTTGCAACGGCGTCGAAGAGCGAGCGGATCGATTTTTGAATGCGTTCGGGATCCGGGGAGAGACCGTTTTTCACGGCGCATTCCATGCAGATATGGATTTTCTTTTGAGATGTTTTCGTTGTCTGTTCGATAAAGAACACCGCTTCGCGTTTGCGGCAAAAATCACACAGCATAGCGCTCTCACTATATCACACTTTGCGCAATGTTTCGAGCGGCTTTTCATTACCGGCTCTGTACGCCGGAATGACGGAAGCCGCAAGCGCCAAAAGCACCGTCGATACGACGATCACTGCCGTATCTCGGAACGGGATGACGACGGATATCTCCGAAAGGTAATAGGCGGGATCCATCAAATCGATATGCGCAAGAGAATTAATATCGTACCCTCTTATAATATACAAAAATTTTGCCGCAGCGTTTACGCTTTTTTCAAAAAAAACGATGATGCTCTTTACGTTTACCGCGCACGCGAGTCCTATCGGCAGACCGATGAGCACGCCGCCGAAACCCGCAGCCGTTCCCGCAGCGAGAAACGCGAACGCGATACCGTGCCGGGTGCCGCCGAGACTTTTTATAACTGCGATTTCGCGCCGCTTTTCGGCAACGAGCATGACGAGCGATGATGAAATATTGATCGACGCGACGAGCACGATGAGCAGCATGATAAAGACGAGCATGATTTTCGTCGAAGCGAAGTTTTCATACTTGTCCAGATTGAGTTCATCCCAGCGGTAAAAGTCGGCATCGAACGGAAACGCATCACGCAGCGAGCTTTGAACGCGCACGAGTTCGGGAGAAAACGCGTTTTCGGTTTCGACAAGCACCGAATACGCTCCCGTCCCCGCCCTGATGATATCGAAACCCGTATCGAGCGGCACAAAGAGCCACGCCGCATCGAGCTCTTGATACCCCGACGAAACGACAGCGGCGACGGAAAGCAAAGCCGCTTTCGGCAGCACCGTTCCGTCCGCATTCGCTTGAGCGGTTATCAATCGAAACCTGTCGCCCGAGCGGATGCCGAGCCGCTTTGCCGTCTCTTCTCCGACTACGGCGGCTTTCGCTCCGCTTTTAAAATCGCCGATATCGCCGTCCGTGACGCGAAAGAGAGAAGCGAAGGATTTGTTTTCCGAAAAGACTTCAGGCAGGACGGCGCGCACTTGCACACCGCACCGGTACGAAGCGCCCGAGGCGAGCGCGGAAGCATCGATTTCGGGATAGGCATTCGTAACGCCTTCTACCGTTTTAAGACGGGACGCAAAACGCGTAAAAGAAGCTGCGTCCGAAACGAAGGGAGAAGACGATTCGACGACCGCTTCGATGTGAGAGCTTGAAAGACCGATGATGCGTTCCGTCATCCCTTGAATCATACCGTTCGAAACGGCGAGTACGACGATGAGCGGTACCAGACTTATGCCGATGCACAGGAGAGAGGCAGAAAGGCTCTGCCGCGCGGCCGAACTTTCACCTTTCGGAAAAAGGATGCGGTATGCCAATAAAAGCGAACTCTTTACCGTCATACTTCAATCCGCCGCTTCGAGTTTTCCGCCGGCAATCGAATAGCGCACCGATCCCTTCGCCGCCAAGTTTTGATCGTGCGTTACCATGATGAGCGTTTTGCGGTATTTATCCGCAATCGAAAAAAGCAGGCTTCCGACGATCTCAGCGTTCACGGGATCGAGGTTTCCCGTCGGTTCGTCCGCGAGGATGAGATGCGGATCGTTGATAAGAGAGCGCGCGACCGCAGCCCGTTGGCGTTCGCCGCCCGAAAGCTCGGAAGGCAGATGGTGCAGGCGGTCTTGAAGACCGACATCTTCGAGCAAACGCTCGGCGCGGCTTATCGCGTCTTTTTTTGAAACGCCTACCATATATGCCGGAAGATAGACGTTTTCAAGCGCCGTAAAATCCTTTAAGAGATAATGAAATTGAAACACGAATCCGAGAAAATGCGAGCGGTAATCGGCTTGCGCGTTTTCATCGAGGGCGGTGATATCCCTGCCGCCCGAGCGCACGATACCCGACGTCGCCGAATCGATGCCGCCGATGATGTTGAGCAGCGTGCTTTTGCCGCAGCCGCTTTCTCCGGTGATGACGACTTTACTGCCTTCTTCGACCGAAAGGTCGAGCGCTTTTAAAACGGTCAGCGTCTCTCCCGTCGAGACATAAGTTTTTTCAAGATTTTCGATATGAACGATTTCACTCATCGTGGAGCACCTCCGCAACCGTCATTTTCAAAATATCCCTGCTCGCAGCGTACGAGGCAGCAAGAGGAGATGCGATACCGAACAGCGCGATCGTAAAAACTTCAAACGGAAAGATACGCGCGGGAACGGACGCATAGAGCATAAACATCGGATTTTCGCGGATAAAGGCAGCGCTTTCGGGTGAAAACAAAAGCGTAAAAAAATACTGCGTACGGTACAGCGCTTCCGATGCGAACAAAAATACGCCCCCGATATTGACGCAGATCAAAAGTCCCAAAAGTACACCGCCCGCAGCGCCGGCACAGCCGGTAAAAAATCCGCGCAGAATAAAGATCGATTTGATTTCGCCGCCTTTTCCTCCGAGCGCCGCCAAAATCGAAATCTCGCGACGCCGCTCGTAAACCAGACGACGCATACCGCTGTAGATATTGATCGCAACGACGACAAAGATCAACAGCACGAGGATCATGAGCATATTTTTTTCCACGCGAAGCGCGCCGAAAAACGAGCGGTTATACTCCCGCCACGATACGGCCGTAAGTGCCGGAAAGGATGCATTGATTTTTCCGATGATATGAGAGTCGAACGATTCGCGCCGCAATTTTACGCCGTATACTTTTTCGGCGCTTCGCCCGAAATTCTTTTTTCCCGATTCGAGGTTGATAAATGCGTAGGATGCGTTTATATCGGCATAACCCGAATAGAAAATACCGGCAACGCGAAAACGTCTCGCCCGCGACAGGAGCGCGACATCGCTTCCTCCCGAAAGCGCGAGCAGCGTCACTTCACTTCCCGTCCGCACGCCGAGCGAATCGGCAAGGGACGAGCCGAGTACGATCGCATCTTCGTCTTCGATCGAAAAGCTGCCTGAAACCATGAGCACTTCCCGTGCAAACCCCGCGTCCCTTTCCGCGATATCCCGAGGCAATGCGCGGATGAGGGCAGGTGCCTGTCCGCCCGAAGAAGCGGCCATAAAGCTCTGCGCTTCGTAAAAGGGTATTGCCGAAACGATGTCTTTTTCGCTTTTGCACCACGACGCAAAGCGCTCCTCCGTATCGTCCGTCACGCCGCGCACTTGAATGTGATATGACGAAACTTCCATGATCGCATCTTTGAATTCCATTTGAAAGCCGTTCATAACGCTCATAACGACGATGAGCGTCATAATGCCGAAACAGATCCCGAGAGAAGCGAAAAAGGACGTTACCGCCGATCGTCCGTCTCTGTCGACTCGCGAAAATCGTCTCGACACGAAAGCGATCCAGCGAAAACGAAATATATTATTAATTTTTCGTATCATATTTTTTCGTCCGCAGTACGCGGTCTCCGTTTTTTATCGTTTCGCGAATCTTTTCACCTGCGGCATACTCCGAAATCACGGTATAGCCGTCATCGAAATAGAGCGTCGTTACGTACGCATCGTCTTGCGCGTATATCGTCTTTATGCGCAGCGTTCCGTCTTCATAAAAATAATAATTCGGATTTTTTTCGCCTGCGGCATAATCGTATATTTTTTTTTGCACGCGCACGGCGGCAAGCTGCGATTTTTTTTCATCGGCGTATTCATAGCGCGAGTTTTCTTCTTCGAGAATTTTATTTCCGTCCGCATAAAGCCGCGTCATCTTCGCATCGGGGATCTGCGTGCCGTCTTTATCGACAAAAAAATCGGTACGGGAAATCACCCTACCCTCATCGTCATAGAATCTTTCCTCTCGGCGCCCTTCCCTTTCGGTCACCGAAGATGCGGGATACGCTCCCTCCGTTTTATAATAAAAGGTTTCGGTACTCTCGCGCACGCTTTCCTTCGCCGGCGAAGCAATCTTCCATACGTCGCGTTTGACAAGGCGCATGAGAGCGTCGTAGGTTTTCCGCACCGCCGTTTTGCCGGATGCGTTTACCGTAACGCTCTCATCGTTTGTGTCCGAAAGCGTAAAGCGCTCCGCATCGAATGCAAAAGCTTTGAGCTTTCCTTCGGCATCGAGGGAAAACCGGCTGAGGATATCGTTTTCCGCGCCATTTTCTTCCGGCGATTCGCCGGCTCCCGTCTGCACGGCAACGAACGAAAGGCAGCACAGTATGAATGCGGCGTAAAACGGTTTCACCTTATTCCGATCCTAAAAATTCTTTTACGTAGCGTTCGGCACTGAACGGCGCGATATCTTCATATTTTTCTCCGGTACACACAAAGGCGACGGGAATGCCGAGCTCTTTGCCGACGGAAACTGCGACACCGCCTTTTGCCGTCGAATCGTATTTTGTCAACACAAGCGCGTCGACGGAAACGGCTTCTCCGAAAACTTCCGCCTGTCTGAACGCGTTTTGTCCCGTCGTCGCATCCACGACGAGGATACGTTTACAGCAATCTTCGTCGGCTTTTTGAAGGCACGTACGGTCGATCTTTCCGAGCTCGCGTACGAGGTTTTCTTTATTGTGCAACCTGCCCGCCGTATCCGCAAGCACGAGCCCCCCGCCCTTTGCTCGGACGGCGTCCGCCGCATCGAAGACGACGGCGGCGGGATCCGATCCGTGCTGATGGCTTACGACGCGCACGCCGAGATTTTCCCCGTGCAGAGCAAGCTGTTCGATCGCGGCGGCGCGGAAGGTGTCGGCTGAAGCAAGCACCACTTCGCCGGAACCCGCATCTTTGAAAATCTTTGCAAGTTTTGCGCTCGTCGTCGTCTTTCCGACACCGTTTACGCCGAGCAGCATCCACACATTCGTTTTACCGGAAACGGGAGAGAGAGAGACCTCTTTGACGCAGCGCAAAAGAATCGCTTCGAGTTCGTGCATGACTTCGTCTTTTCCGTGCGCATGATTTTTTTGACAGGCGACTCTAAGCTCGTCCGCGATTTCGACTGCCGCTTTTGCGCCGACATCCCCCTCGATGAGCGCATCGGTTAAATCGTCGAAGATCGCTTCATCGTCTTTATCGCGTCCTCCGAATAAATCGCGCATCCGCTGCGCAAAAGAAATCTTTGCCATAATATCTCCCATAAAAACTTTTGCAGAAAGTTAGAGCCTCCAGCTCGTTCTGCAAAGAATCGATTCTACGTGTCCGCTTTTGCGGACTTCGAATCAACTTTCGAAAAAATTTTTAGCCGTGCGCAAACGCGCACACGCTCAATAATCGAGTTTGCAAAGCAAACTCGAGATAAGAACGCTGCGATTTCGAGCAATGCACAGAAATCGCGAGTGTCTCCGATAAAAGAAAAACGCTTCAGCGTTTTTCGGCTCTAGACTCCAGCGACGGCGATATTTCAGACGGCGCTTTTTATCGTATCTCCGTTATCTTCCGATCGAAATCGACTCGGCTTCCCCGACATCGCGCGCGCCTTTTACGGTGCGGGCGCGGGCGGGAAGCACTTTATCCGCAGCGATAAAATACCGCACGAGTTCATATATACACCATGCCCCGCATCCGATGGATATGCCCGTACACACTTGAGATGCACTCTGCCACTTTTTTGCGCTCTCGATATCCGTATAGCCTTTTGAATACGCGATGCTCTCGGTATAAAAAGTGCCGTAGGTATAAAACGTCGCCAAAAGGGATGTGATGAGCACGCTGTACGACGTGTACAACCGGCGCCTCCTCGTATCGATATATTTGCTTCTGTCAAAGGGTTCGGCACGTACGGCGAGGGAAGCGTTGTCTTTGAGCATGCGATACGCAATGTAAAACGGGGCGGCGGATCCGTCTTCCGTGATAAACTGACCGAGCACCGGCTCATCGTTGATTATTAATTTTATCGGAAGATTTTCTTCGTCGATTTTGCCCGCTTCCGTTCCGTTTGCAAAGAGCGTTCCGACGATCGGTTTTTTTAAGCGAATAAAAAGCGACGACGGATTATCCGGAACGAGTTCCGCCGAAATCGAAAAACTTCTCGCGCCCCGGAACGCATAAGATGTGCCCGCCTGTTTAAAACCGGGAGCGGAAAACAAAACCGAATGAACGCCCGCCTGTACGACAAGACGGTCGGGGACTTCCCGGTACACGATATCGTCGACGCTGATCGTGATGTGCCCTGCGGCTTCCGGCGGCGAGACCGTAAAAAGCAATTCCACGGGCATAGCATTCGTTATTTCAGGCGTAAGGCGGCGCGCAATGCGTACGGCAAGCCGGCGGATATCCGCAAGACTTCCGACATCGCTTACGGTACCGATAACTTTCGCGCCCGGATACACGATGAGCGACACGCTGACGAAAACGTAATCCCCGTAAGAGGTCATCGTACCGGTTAAAAGCGCGTTGATCTTTGCGGCGACAACGGCGTTTTCGAACGAGCGGCTTTCATAGCCCGCTTTTTTCGCATCTTCCCCCGCATCGAAGAGCACGGAAAAATCGCCTTTATACAAACTCACGCGTTCGATTTCGCCCACATCGTCCGCATCGCGCCGAAATAAACTAATAAAGCGCTCTCTGTCGCTGCGTTCCGCATCGGACTTTCTGTCGGTCACGACCGCGCCTGCTTCGATGTTTTCTCTGCGCCGCCTCTCGCGTTCCATATCGGGTGCGGCTTTTTCGCGTTCTTTTTCCTCTTCGATAAGATTTTCTTCGATTTTTATTTTCAACTCTGCGATCTTTTTATCCGCCTCTCGCAGTTTTCCTGCAAGCTGCTTTTCGGTGTGATTGCCGAGCACGAGAGAATCCCGAACTTGCACTTCCCGCGAAAGCTGCAAAAAGAGATCCGTTCTGCTTTTCGAAAGCGCGTATTCGCTTCGGTCGAGCTTCTCTTCCGCCGTCGGTACCCGCTCGAGATTTTCCGCGAGCTGCTCGAGGATGAGGGATGGAACGGCGCGCAAGGCGGCATCATCGGACGGAGAGGGGTCTTTTTTATTTGCAAGCGAAAATTTTTCAGCGCCGATAATCCAATCGAAACCTGCGGATGTATCGGCGGCGGGCGCAATCGAAATCAAACAGAAAATATGAATAAAGCCGTACAAAAAAATTTTAGCATTTGAACGGCGAAACGATCGAAAGAATTCGATTTTTGGAAAACTTGAAATCAGCCGATTACACTTCTTCGTCATCGTCTCCGCCGCCTTCCATCGGAAGACCTTTCCACAGGGCAATGAGAAACGCGTCCATAAATTGATCGATGTCGCCGTCCATAACCGCTTGGATATTGCCCGACTCGCACTTCGTGCGGTGATCTTTGACCATCGTGTACGGCTGGAACACATAGGAGCGGATTTGATTGCCCCACGATATGTCTTTTTTTTCGCCGCTGTATTTCGAATTTTCTTTTTCTCTCTGTTCGCGGTAATATTCGTACAAGCGCGAACGAAGAATATTCATCGCAATTTCGCGGTTCATCAGCTGACTGCGTTCGCTCTGACACGCGACGACGATGCCCGTCGGAATATGCGTAAAGCGCACGGCCGATTCGGTTTTATTGACGTGCTGTCCGCCCTTGCCGCCCGCGCGGTATGTGTCCACGCGGAGATCTTCCGGACGGATATTCACTTCGATCGTATCGTCAAGAACGGGATACACGTACACCGACGAAAAAGACGTATGCCTTCTCGCGTTCGCGTCAAAAGGACTGATGCGCACGAGCCGGTGAATTCCCGCTTCGCACTTCAAATAGCCGTACGCGTAATCGCCCGAAATCTGCATCGTAATCGATTTGAGTCCGCCTTCGGCTTCTTCCTGATCGACGATTTCGATTTTAAATCCGTGCCGCTCAGCCCACCTCGTATACATGCGGCTCAGCATAAAAGTCCAGTCTTCAGCTTCCGTTCCTCCGGCTCCCGCGTGGATCGAAAGGAAAGCATCGTTCGGGTCGACTTCGCCCGAAAGCAGATTCAAGATGTTGAGCTTTTCGAACTCCGCTTTGGTGTCGCCGTACATTTGCTGCGCTTCCGCTTCTTCATCCGCACCGCCGCTTTCTTCGGCGAGTTCCAACATCGCTTCCAAATCGTCCTGTTTTTTCAATAAGGCACGCCACGGTTCGACGCGGTTTTTCAAGCGTTTGATTTCATTCATAACGATGCCGGCTTTTTCGCTGTCGTCCCAAAAGCCGACAGATGCGGTGAGCGCTTCCTTTTCGGCGATCTTTTTATCTATACTCGCAGCGTCAAAGACGCCCCCAAACGTTCATGATATCTTCGCGAAGAGATGAAACGGGCATTTTTAAATCTTCAATCATATCGACACTCCAAAATTAATAATCGCATTTCAAACCGATAATCGTCAACAGTAAAAATTAACAATCGACATCCGGATTAATAATATCGTTTTCCGAAATTACAATCTTCAGGAATTTTCTTTCGACGTATTTGCACCGGCTTCGTTTTCCGCATCGTCCGCCTTTAATAGACATCTCCGCCATTTTTTGCGCCGGAGCTCCGTTATGGAAAACATCCCTTGCATCGGATACTGATACATACGCACCGTGTCATAGTAATTCGTCACGCGGTCGATTTCCCGCTTGAGCTGAGAAAGCTGCATGACGCCGATATCCGCGCTTTCCCAGCACGCGCGCTGTACTTTGCGAAAGCCGTAATGAGAGAGCACCGAAGCGAGCGACTGAGCCGTATCGACCCCGCCCGGATCGAGAACAACCGACACGAACATATCGTATAAGCATAAAAGAAAGAACGAATTATGTCAAAGGGAGTGTACGCGAATTGATTTTCGCGCCGTTTCGCGCTATCATACTCCTATGAAGCATTTTCGACCGCTCGTCATCACAGCCGTCTTTATATCCGCGTCCTTCGCCGCTTTTGCATCGGAGTGTCCCATCGTTACCGGCATAAAAGCCGAAGCCGGGTCGGCGAAGCGTATTTCCGTTACGTGGACGCCGCCTGAAAACCCCGAACCGGCCGTCACTTCTCTCGCCGTATTTCGAACGGAAGCGCCCGTCGCGTCTTTTTCGCAGATAGCGTCCCTCGACCCTGTCGCACAACTTGCAAAAGACAGCGCATCGTTTGCCGACAGCGTTCCCGATTATAAAGATTATTATTATGCCGTCGTTGCCGTTACGGAAAAAGGACGCTACGACATCGTCATTCCCTCGGTAAACGCAACGGTAAACGGCGTGCACGCCCGGCTCCCGAAAAAAAACGCCGCAAAAGATACGAGTGCATCCGCACGGGAAAAGCTCTACCCGGAAGGCGCCGTACGCGAAACGCCGCTTCCTTACATCGATTTGATCGAAAGCGTAAACGAAAACAAACGGACGGCTATGAGCAAAAACACGAGAGAGCAGGCGCGGCTTCTTTCAGGTTCGGCGGAAAAAACGCGCGAACCGCTTTCACCCCATGTATTCGAAGAGGATTTGATTTCGCCCGACGGAGGTGACGATTATCTTTTGTTCGACGTTTTGAAAACGACCTTTATCAAACGGAAATACAAGGAAGCTCAAACCGAACTTTTGCGCCTGCTTGCAACAAACAGAAGCGATGCGGTTACGTCCCGCGCATTTTTTTATTTGGGCGAATCCTACTATTTCGGCGGAAACTACGCCGATGCGGTAAACGCGTTTTTGTACGCGGCCGACGCCTACCCCTCCCTCGCAAAAAAATGGATCGATTCGTCGCTCGACTTCATGCAGCTGCCGAAAAATTAATAATTAATAAATACTGCGGATGATGTCAACGAGCGCAGGATTTCTCCGTTCGCCCAAATCGCCGGCCAATACCGCTTTCGGCTGTCCCGAGTCGGCAGCCTTTCCGGTACCGGCAGACGGCGCATTATCGACGACGCGCGAAGCGTTTCTCGCTTTGCTTTCCGCAGCTTTATCGGGCATCGAAACAAGCATAACTTCATCGCCCGTGTTTACCCGATCGTAAAATCCGCTCTTTACGAACTCGCCTTCCGACACTTCTTCTCCCGCTTCGGTGATCGTAAGCGTGCCGAGCGCATCCTTGTCGGCGTATGTCAATCCGATTTCCGAATCCGCCGTTTTGAGCGCACCCTTGGGCACGACGGCGAACACCGCGCCTTTTTGCAGCAATTCGGATCGCCCGACATCGATCAATAAATTCGTCCCGCTCCTGTCGAGGATGTTCCCGCGGACGGGCAAACTCGAAAGGACTGAGGAGCGCAACCTGCGCAGCACGTTCGTATAGCGTCCGCTTCCGGTGCCGTAAAACGACATACGTCTGACTGCCGAACCCGTACGACCGGAATACATTGCCGCATCGAGGACGATATCGCGTTCGCCTTCGTCGAGCGAAAGCATGATAAAATAATCTTCGCCCGCACTCTGCGCTTTTCGGTACGCTTCCCCGAAACCCGAAACGGGAGCCGTTCGTGCGTGCACGAATGTGACGGAAACGCCCGAAAACATATCGGCGGCAAACTCGGCGGTGATCATCGGAGAATCGGCGTGAACGAAGCGCGCGGTATTTTGCGTATAGTATAGACCGATGCGCCAGCGTATTTTATCGAGGTAAAAGGGTTCGACGTTCCACCGTTTTGCAAGCGAATCCTGTAAAAGCGAATCGTAAGCTTCGACGGCATCGTCCAAGCGCTTTTCGCTCGTACGGCGCGCTTGCGAAGAAACGCTTGAAAGGGGATCGCGGTTATCCTGTACGAATTTAAGCTGTTCGAGGCAGAGTTCGTGCAAACCGTTTATGTCGAGCATTTCGGCAAAGGCTCTGCGCGCCGCGGTGTCCGTCGGGTTTACTTTCAGCGCCCGCTGGTACTCGTAGCTTGCACCCGTGCCGTCAAAGCGCTTCATATATTCGCCCGCATTTTTTATGTGCCACTTCGCCCATTCCTTTCTCCGCGCATCTTCGATCGGAACGGTTTTATTGACCTCGAGTTCGAGAGCCGCACGCATCACTTCATCAAAAGGATCGACCGAAAGCCCCGTCGTCCACGTCGCTATCGCATCGGCAGTATTTCCTAATCGATATTGAGAAAGCCCTTTTAAATACCACGCGCCGTTCACATTCCTCGACCTCGCTATTCTGAAATCCGAAACGTCGATCGCATCGGCGTATTTATTTTCCGAATACAATATCGAAGCGAGCAGTTCGTACGCTTTGTCGTAACGGCTGTTTATCTCAACTGCCGTGCGAGCCGCTTTTTCGGCGGCTGAAAGATTGCCCTGCATTGCGGCGAGCTTTGCGCTCATATAGTGCACTTCCGCTTCGCCCGAATGATAGCGCAGCGCCTGCGACATATAGCGGGCGGCAGCGGAGCTGTTACCCCGCTCGGCTGAAACGAAGGCGAGGCTTAAAAGAGCTTTGCGGTTCGACGGATCTCTCTCAAGCGCTTCGGCGTATTTTCCTTCGGCTGCGGAAATCCTCCCGCTGAAAAGTTCGAGTTCCGCCATACCGAATCTCGCGTTGACGTCGTTCGGATACTGCGCCAATATTTTTTCGAATATGAGCCGAGCTTCGGAAAGGTTTCCGAGCGCGATGCGGCACATGCCCCGAAGATTTTGCACAGCCGTACTGTTCCGCGCATATTTTTCGGCGGACGAAAGATAGCCGAGCGCCGTGTCGTATTGGCCGAGCTGATACGCGCACTCGGCGAGGCGGAACCACGCATCTGCATAAGCGGGATTTACGCGCACGGCTTCCAAAAAAAGTTCCGTCGCTTCGTACCACTCTTCGCTGTTCTGCCGTTCGACGCCGCGCGAATACAATTCGGCAGCCGTCGGAGGAGAAGCAAAAAGCGGAAGCGCCAAAAGGAGAACGCACAACGCACAGAAAACGGTTTTCCGTTTTTTTTGCACACCCGCATCGATGACGGACTCCGTCGATAAGTGAAAGCGGATTTTATCCGTCCGCCGCTTGCGCGTCATATTATTTGTCATCCTCGTTTTCATCTCCGCTCTTCCGTATCACTTTTATCATATTGATACGGTGACCTTCCATATCCTGTATGATAAAATCGAATCCGCCCCACGATGCCTTTTCGTATTTTACCGGAATCTTTCCGAGCAAATCGAATACAAAGCCGCCGAGCGTATCGAAGTCTTCCGTCGGAAACGCCGCGCCGATCGTTTCGTTCAAATCGTCCAAATCTATGCGCGCATCGCACAGCCAAATATTGTTTCCGAGCGTGATGATATCTTCCCGCTCGTTGTCGAACTCATCCTGAATGTCGCCGACGATCTCTTCGATGATATCTTCCATCGTAACAATACCGGAGATACCGCCGTATTCGTCGATAGCGATCGCGATGTGCAGATGCCGCCGTTTAAACTCGCGCAAAAGCGAATCGATGCGCTTCGATTCGGGAATAAAATACGCTTTGCGGAGGATCTTTTCGAGATCGACCGTTTCATGAGAAGCGAAAATATGAATCAAATCTTTGACGTAAAGTATGCCGACCACATTGTCGATGGATTCGCTGTACACCGGAATGCGCGAGTGACCGCTTTTGGCGATCTTTTCCATGAGTTCGTCGAGTTCGGTATCGACGGAAATAAAATCGACGTCGATGCGCGGGATCATCACTTCCTTTACCGTCGTGTGCGACAGATCTTCGATGCCGCGTATCATGCTCCGTTTTTCTTCGTTGATAATTTCCTGCTGTTCGGGACTGACCGCTTCCGCATCGGAAGCGGCTTCTTCCTTTTTGCGTCCTAAACCGAATAATCCCATATACCACCTTACCCAATTATTTTTTCGCCGCACAATTTCGCAAGCGCCTGTTCCTGTATGACGAGCATATCGCATTGGGGAGCTTTACCCGCTTCGATATGCTCTTCTCCGTGATCGTATCCGTTTAAATGCAAAAGAGCGTGCACGATAAGACGCTTGAGCTCCGAGTTTTCGTCCGTCTCGAACGCGGCCGCATTTTTCGAAAGCGTGTCGAGGCTGATCGCGATGTCGCCTGCACACTTCCACTGCACGCCCTCTTCGTCTATATATGAAGCTCCGTTTTCAAAGGAGAGTACATCGGTCGTCCCTTCAATGCCGCGGTACGTTTTGTTGAGAAACGACATATACGCATCGTCGCACAGCAAAATCGAAATCTCCTCTCCGGAAAAACCGAGCGCATCTAGCGCCTTTTCCGTAAACGGCGCGACGCTTTCAATCCATGACGGAGGCGCGACATTTTCGGAAAGGGACACGGCGATCCTGTCAGCCATTCGATTTTCCCGCATCCGATTTTTTATCGCTTATCTTGTCGTCCCCTTTTTTATCGGGAACTTTGTTTTCTCTGCCGTCTTTTTTATCATCGTCGGGATTTTTTTGATTCGGATATTCGATCCTGTTGTGATAGTAGCCTGCGAGCAACTGAACGAAAGCGCCCTTTATCTTCGACATATCGCGGAACGTCAAATCGCAGTTGTCGAGCTGACCGTGTTCGACCTTTGCGTTGAACAGCATTTGAATAAATTTATCGAGGCGCGATGCGGACGGATTTTCAAGCGTGCGGCACGCGGCTTCGACGGTATCGGCAAGCATGACGACGGCGCTTTCACGAGTCGTCGGAGGAGTACCAGTGTATCGAAATTCTTCGGGACTCACGTTCGGGTCCTTTTCTTTTGCCGCGTTGTAAAAATACGAAATGACGCTGTTTCCGTGGTGCTCTGCGATGATGTTGATGATCTGCTCGGGCAAATGCATTTGGTGGGCTTTTTCGACGCCGCGCTTTACGTGGCTTTTAATGACGGCAACCGAAAGAGAGGGATTGATGTCGTCGTGTTTATTCGTGCCCGTTTGGTTTTCGACAAAGTATTCGCTTTGATCCATTTTGCCGATGTCATGGTAATACGCGCCGACGCGGGCGACGAGCGAGTTTGCGCCGATTTCGCGGCACGCGCTTTCGGCAAGCTGCGCGACCATGAGCGAATGCGTATAGGTGCCGCTCGCTCTAAGCATGAGGCGGCGCATCGTCGGATTGTTGAGATCGCTTAAATCCATGAGGCGGAATACCGATGCTGTATTCAGCACGAGTTCAAGCGGCGTCAAAAAACCGAGTGCGAGGATGCCGGAAATAAATCCGTTGAACGCGGCACCTGCGATCGCGATCGGCATTCTCTGAAAGCTTTCGTTGTCGATGACGATGAGTACGATCATGCATACGATATCGACAAGGGCAAGCAAAAGAGACGCGATGACCATATCGATCCGCCGCTCGATCTTTCGCACGATATTCGTCGCCGCAAGACACGAGAGTATCGTATACAAAAACGGAATGAGCGCCCAGCCGGTTGCATTGTATACGCCGAACGCGGCTAGAACACAAAACAACACCGAAGGAAGCTGCCCGTATAAAATCGCAACGAGCAGCGTACAGAACGCCGACGGGATGATCACCGGCAGCATATACGGTGAGGAAAAAGAAGCCGTTTTAAGCGCAAACGCGGCGGCGGCATAGATGAAAAGGGAAAAAACGACTTGCAACACCGATTCACTTAAAAGAATTTTTCTCCCGAACGGCAGGAATGCGAACAGTAAAAACCACACGACGCCGAGAACAAGCAAAAATAATTCATTATTGAGGAATTTCCGGTAATCGAAATATGCGGGCGATTCGGCGAGTTTTCGAAGTTTGTCGTAATTTTCCTGCTCGATCGCAAATCCCTTGTGAATGATCCGCTCGCCTTTTTGAATCACGATCGGGTTATCGAAAGTAGCGGCAATGTTCCGAGGTGCGATTATGTCGCGGTCGGCGATCTGCCCTATTTCAAAATCGTCAAGCGAAAAAGAGGCTATCGTCTGGCTCGTCGCAACGTTTACGAAATTGAGAGCGGAAGCGGCGATATAGCCTGCAACGATCAAAAGGATAACGCGCCAGTGCTTTTTAATATATTCGGTACATACCGCTGCAAAACCGCGATCGTCATTGTCTTTCTTCATCTTCATACGCCTTTACTATTTTTCTTACGAGCGGAGCGCGTATCACGTCGTCCGCCGTCAATTTCATCGTTCCGATATCCGGAATCGATTTTAATAAGCCGAGCGCGTGGACGAGTCCGCTTTCCGTCCGGCGCGGCAGATCGATCTGCGTGATATCGCCGGTGACAAACACTTTCGCGTTTTCGCCCATCCGCGTCAAAAACATCTTCATCTGTTCGCGCGTCGTGTTTTGCGCTTCATCGAGAATGACGACGCTCGCTTCGAGCGTCCGTCCGCGCATATACGCAAGCGGCGCCGTTTCGACCGCACCCGATTCGACAAGGCGCCGTACCGTTTCCCTCGGCATAAGAGATTCCATAGCGTCGTAAAACGGACGCAAGTAGGGATTGAGTTTTTGTTCCAAATCGCCGGGCAGATAGCTGAGACTTTCTCCCGCTTCGACGACGGGGCGCGTTACGACGAGTTTCGATGTATTGTGGGAAAGAAGCATTTTCAGCGCTTCGGCGACCGCGAGAAAGGTTTTGCCGCTGCCCGCAGCTCCCGTGCAGATGACCATGTCGAACGAGCGGAGCATATCGATATACCGCGCCTGATTGTCCGAACGCGGATATATCTTCCGAAAACCTCCGGGGATCGAAATCGCACAGCGTGAAATGTCGAGACGCGGCTGCGTATTTAAAACGGACGCGATGATATTTTCGCCGTCTTCGTCACCGCTTTCTATTTCGTCGAGAATCCGATCGATGATAAAGCGAAACTTTTCGCGGACGGCAGGATCCTCTTCATCTACGGAAAGCTCGTTTCCCCGCGTAAATACCGGCACGCCCAAATGCTCTTCGATGAGTTTCAAATTGCTGTCGTTCGTGCCGCAGACGCAGGACAAAACGTCGGCATCCGGCACGACTATCGTATAAGCGCTATCCACAACCCTCCGGTACCCGCACTCCGATCATCACCGTCAAATTATTGTATAAAATTATAAAGGCAGAGGATAATTTATGCAAGAGCGCATAATTCCGAGCAGTGCGCAGGAATTATGCGCGTCTCTGATAAAAGAAAAACGCTGCAGGCGTTTTTCAACTCCCGACTTACCAAAGCAAATCCGAGCAATGCGGAGGATTTGCGCGCGTGTTGATAAAAGAAAAACGGCTCGGCCGTTTTTCGCCTTTCGACTTACAGAGCGATTTCGAGCAGTGGCCGTTCGCGGTGCATCCGTGAACCGCTCACTACCGTATTTTTGCTACGCAAAAATACGCGACCGTTTTTGCGAAGGTGCGACACGGCGTCCGTGCCGTGCGTTGAAGGAAGTTCCCCGCGCGACTTGCAACGAGCGCGTTAGTGCGAAGTTCCCCGCGCAGGAATTATGCGCGTCTCCTATCACACGGAGCAACGCAAGCGTTACTCCGTGTGTCCTCATAAGGAATTGCAGTCGGCTTTCATACCTTCTATTTCATCCGGAAGGATGAGATATGAAAGCCTCCGCACGGATAAAAGAAAAACGGCTCGGCCGTTTTTCGCCTTTCGACTTACAGAGCGAAGCAGACCACCCTACCGCTCCGCAAGCGGTTTGATTTTCGCGCGGTACACTCTCGCCATAAAAAAGCACGAAAGAGAAAGCGACATGACTTCCGCGATCGGAAAGGCCAGCCATACGTCGTCAATATTGCGGGCAAGCGACAAAAGGTAGGCGGCGGGCAAAAGTACGAGGAGCTGCCGCGCAAAAGAAACGAACATGCTGTACATCGCCGAACTGAACGCTTGAAATACCGACGACAGTGAAATCGCGACTGCAGCACCGACAAAGCTCGATGCGATGATGCGCATTGCGGGCACTCCGATCGCAAGCATAGTATCCGACGCTTGAAAGAGCTTTAACAACTGCACCGGAAAGAGTTCGAAAATAAGCGTACCGAAAGCCATAATGCAGACGGCAAGGATGATACCGCTTTTGATCGCCTGCACGATGCGCTTCTTGTGTTCCGCTCCGTAATTGTACGCGATGATCGGAACGATGCCGTTATTCAAACCGAAAACCGGCATAAAGATAAAGCTGTTCAGCTTAAAATACACGCCGTACACCGCGATCGCCGTTGACGAAAACGATCCGAGAATGAGGTTCAAAAAATAGGTCGTAACCGACGTGATCGAATTAAGCAGTATCGACGGCACGCCGACTTTATAAATCTGCTTTATTACGAGCGCGTCGGGGCGGAATCGCGAAAATCGCAATTGAATCTCTTTATTGATTTTTATATTGAAGACGAACGACAGGCACATGCTGAGCCACTGCCCCATAACGGTTGCGAGCGCCGCCCCCGTCATGCCCATGCGCGGAAAAGGACCGATGCCGAAGATAAGAAGCGGATCGAGAATAATATTCGTGAGCGCGCCTGCCGTCTGCGAATACATCGTAAAGACCGTACGCCCCGTTCCCTGCAAAAGGCGGTCAAGCATGATTGCGGAAAACATACCGAAAGAGCCGAGTACGACAACGTTCAAATACTCCATGCCGAACTCGATGATTTCACGGTTGTCCGTCTGACTTGCAAGATAGGGACGCATACAAAAGAGACCGATAACGAAAAAGACGATAAAGCTGCACACGGCGAGAAAGAGCCCGTTTTCGGCGGCGGCGTTCACATCGTCCTGCTTTTTTTGTCCGAGGCGCATCGAAAGGAGGGCGTTGACGCCGACCGCCGTTCCGACACCTACGGAAATCATAAGCCCCTGAACGGGGAACGCGAGCGATACCGCCGTAAGCGCATTTTCGTTTATCTGCGCGACGAATACGCTGTCGACGATATTGTAAAGCGCCTGTACGAACATCGAAAACATCATCGGAAGCGACATGTTCAAGATAAGCTTGGTGACGGGCATCGTGCCCATTTTATTTTCCTGCATTGCTACCCAGTGTATAGGGAATGCCGCGCTCTGTCAAATCGCCTCTCATCGGGAAGGGCAACTCACTTTTTCATATACGACGATTCGATGAGGACGGGAACGCCCGATTCCACTTTGACGGATGCAAAGCGTTCTTGGAAGACGATATTCGATGACGCGTCGACATACTGCACGGTAACGTCGTAGCTTCCGGGGTCGACGGCACATCCGCCGGCGTAGGCGCGCGCGGGCAGGCACACGCTTTGGCGAACGTCCGCAGTTTCCGCCGCATCGACCGCATCGATCGCAGCCGAGACGCTGAGATAGGCAAGCTCGTACAACAGCGCATCTGCAAACGATTTTTTATTGCTGTTTTTATCGGCGAGCGCGGCGAGCGTCGCTTCCCCCGCAGTGACGGCGGCGGACTTTTTGAGAAGGCTCCGAACGACGCTCCTTGCAAAAGCTTTTGCCGCATGGGTGCGCACATCCTTATCGACGGCATCGTTGAAATCTTCAAGGAGGCTGAGGTCGCATACAGCAGCCGCTTCCCCCTTCCCTTCCGTGAGGATACCGGATGCGTTTACATCGGAGACGAGTATCCGCACTCCCGCGATATGCTGCCGTATCGACGACGCATCGAAGGCCGGATACACGAACTTCAGGCGGAAGGCGGGGATGACGACACCGTTCGGAAACGGGGGCATCACGATCATCGCGGACGAACCGATACCGATGACGCTGAAGTTGAGGCCTGCGAGCCCGTTGACGACATCGCCCGGAAAATAAAACGACTGCTCGTATCTCCTTCCGATCAGACCGTAAAACGCGAGCACGTCGAGCCTGCCTTTGCCCTCCGGTATCGCAAGCATTTGTGCAGCGGGAAAACGGGGACTGAGCATTGCAATGACATCGGCGTCGATCCGCGCGTCGTCTGCGTCTCCGTTCATGAGCCGGAAGAGCATGCTCACATAGCGGGAAGCGGCGGAATCGCGGAACACGTCGTCCTTTGTCGCTTGGGGCGGCGACTTTGCGATGAGCGCGGGCATATTGATACCGAACATTGCCGCCGCATAATCGGCATCGGTAATTTCGCGCTTTTGCGGAGCATCCTTTGCGAGCACGGCTTTTCCGTACTTCGCTATGTATTCGCGCTGTTTGTTGCCGATCTTTCTGATTTCGACAAGGGCGCCTTCCATATCGCCCCTATGATAATAATTGAGCGCGTTGAAGAGGTTTACGTAGAGGTACTCATACACCCTGCCCGAATACTCGGACGCATTTTCGTTCAGCGTCGCCGAAAGCACGGTTCGGGTAACGCTCTTCGTAACGGCGTCTTCCATGAGCGCATCGACTTTATTGCATACTTCGATCGACGAATCGTAGACTTTGCCGAAATGCTCGGCGAAGGCGAGATCGAGATATTGGCGGATACGCTCTCTGTTTGTGATCTTTTGTCCGAGCAAAAACGCCGTAGCACTTTCAAAGTCCCCGTCGTCGAGAGCTTTGTAAAAACGGGCTTCATTGTACTTTTTCTTTTTAACGGCATGCGGACGCGAGTCGGTATGAATGAGCGCTTCCGCATCCCCCTTGGGCGCGGAAGCGCAGGATGCGAAGACGCAGATACACGCTGCGGCGATGCCGATTCGCAGCACATATTTTATGCTGCTGCATTCCGCCCGCTTCATGCTAGAGCTTTGCTGCCGGACGCTTTATCACTTTTTTGATTTCGCTGTTTTCACCGCTCCACAAAATCCTGTTTGTTTCAATGTCGTGCAGTTCGGCATATACGAAATATGCGCGGACCGATTTCCGCCCTTCTTTTTGCACCATCGTCTTGATCGAACCGAGGAGCATAACGTCGGCGCCCGTTTCGTTCTTTAAGCGCTTCATCGTTTCCGCACTGGAATTCGTCTGTTGATCGAGGCGTTCGTCGCGGAGTTCGGTGCGTTCGTTTTTATCGGAAACGAAATCCAAGGTTCCGCTGTTGATGATCGCACTCTGAAAACGCTTTTCGACGATGCTCGTATCGATGTGTTCGTCGCTGTCGTTGCGGATCTTCCCGACGATGGCGACGGGGTTCCGTCCGTTTTGCCGCCGATATTGCGCGACGGCGGGCGAACTCGCACAGTCGGCGATGAGCGTCGCACAGACGATGCGCACATCGTTGTCGTTCCAGTTGCCGTCCATGTCGATGATTTTATCGGCATCGACACGTCTCACTTTCGTAGTACCGCACGACGAAGCGACAAGCGCACAGAGGATCACCGCGGCGAATATACCGCTCCGTTTCGTATTCATACCTATAATCGTATTCATATTCATACTCCCATACGTTTCGAATCGATCGATATCGTTGCGTGTCATAGTAGCATAAAGCGGGGATTTATGATAGAGAACTGCGGACAGCCTGCGGCCGGTTACCTATTGCTAACATCTGTAAAATTCGCTATACCGTAAGCGTACGTTTCGTATCCTCCGTATAGTCGGAGCAGCGGAACGACATAATCTATATCACAAGGGGTATGTATATGAAAAAAACGACAATGACGCGTGTACTGGCGGCTCTGCTTTTTGCCGCAGCGCTTTCGTTTGCCGCCGCAGATCCGGCGACCGACGTAAAGATCGATTACAAAATGGATCTTTCGGTAAAAAACCACGACGCCGATTATTTTACGTGGACGGTCGGGAACGAAACAGTGCAGGACAAATTCGACGCTACATCGGGCGCGAGTCTCAAAGGTTCCACAAAAGCGTTCAACGCAGTCCGCTTCGCCGAACCGACGGCTGACAGAAAAGCTTCAATGCCTGCCGGACTTCGCAGCGTATTTTTATTTGCGCTTGCCGATCCGTCCTTTGTAAAAAGCCACGCGCTCCAAGTGACGAAAGATGCAAGCGGCATCACCGTGCGCTTTGTCCGCAAAACGAACGCCTTCGAATTGAAAACCGATAAAAAAGGAAACTTCAACCTGTTGAGCGGATCGAAGATCGCAAAAAACGTCACCGATAAAAAAGGCGACGGCTTCGTCATCAAACCCGAATACTTAAAAGCGGGCGGAGATGCAAGCAATATGGCCGATATCGATTGGAACAAAATCCCGCTTGAAAGCGACGCGTTCAGTCCCGATGCCGCCTATCACTACGACGGAAATGTAAAATTTACGTTTAAAAAGAACATACTGCGCATCACCGGTACGCTCTCCCGTACGAAATAAATCGATGCGATTTTGCGGGTACCGCTTATGCCCTGCGCATTGATCGGCACCCGCTTACGGGTTCAGTTCCCACTCACCGTATTTATCGACGATCTTCGTCTTCATGCTTTCCATCGGACGCCACACGACCGCAATCGTCACATAGGGATTGAAATCGTAATATTTTCTCCCTTTGTCCGTGACGAAGCGCGGCGCAACTTTAAACGTCGTATTGAAATCCCAATCGTGCAGATCGTGCGTAAGCGTAAAGTTTAAGCTCTGCAGTTTGAAACCCGACGCCTTTCGCTTGCTTTCGTCGTCGAACCGGTACGAATTGAGTAAATCGAGGAGCATATTCGTCTCGCCGGGAATGCGTCCCGCTTCTCCGAGCATCTTTTGAAAATAACGGTAAAGCACGGAATTGCGCGATGTCGATGAAAACGTAAATTTGAGGAATTTATTAATTTCAAAATTAAGAGACGGCGTAAAGAGAAAATAGCTGTTCGTCGGACGAAGGAGATCTGCGACGACGCTCGTCGAAAGTCCGGGTGCGATTTTGACGCGATTTTTCCAAAAGCACCACGTGTCTTTCGGCAGCGTATAGGCAAGCGAAAACGAATACGGCAAAAACTCTTCTTTGGAGCGCACTTTCCATCCCGTCGCCGTATCGAAATCATAGCCTTTCGTATACGACATCGTATACGACGACTCGAGTCCTTGCCACGAAAGCGTCAAACGCAGCGCATCGTCGTGGTAGTTTTCCCAATTATAGTTGTACGACTCCGTAAACTTGAATGTATTATTAAAAAGTGAAATCGTAAGCGCCTGTTGTACAAGCTTTCGCTCCCATGTCGTATCGGTCGCACTCTTTTGTTTGAATCCCGTCGAAAGCGAAAAGGTCGTAAACGGAAAGGCAAGCGAAAGCGTTCCCGTGTATTCGTCGACTTGCGGCGGAAGCGTCATCGAAAGCACGAGGGACTGCGAAAAAGCGTCACTCTCGTTCATCGCATAGGTAAAGGCGAGCTGATGAGCGGTTACCGAATCTTTGTCGGTAAAATCGGGGCCGTAATATCTCCAATCGGGATTGTCGGCATCGGTTCCGAGGAATTCGCTTCTGAACAATTTGATCGTCGAATTATACGAAAGCCCCGTATTTTTAAACATGCCGATATAGTACAGCGGTTTTACGCTCACCGAATTCGTATTGACGATTTCCTGCGTCGACGCTTTAAAGTCGGCCACTTTGAGAGAATTGACGGCGCTCTGCGTATAACCGCCGGCCGCCGTATCGGTCGAAATATACGGGTGACGCTGAATGACGGGACTGTACGACACGCCGTTCGTAAGATTGAAAAAGCTCCCGCCGTAACTTGCAGCCGAATCGAGGACGAGCGGCGTTTTGAGCGTATACATCGAAGAGCGGACTCTGCTCCATTGGAAATCTTCGGGCTTATCCAAACCCGTCGACGAATACGCGATCTGTGAAGTAAACGTCGGCTTCAGCGAATACGAAAGCTTATACTCGAAACCGGGGATCAACGTAACGGCCGGTGATGAAGCCGTGAGAGGCGGCAGCGCTTTTTCGAAAAACTTCGTATCTTCTTTCGCTTCCGCGCCGTCTGATACTTTCGCACTGTCCGCAACCGCCGCATTCTGTGCCTCGCTTTCGCCCCGTGCCGCGTCCGCACTTCCAGCTTGCGCCGTATCCGATCGCGTGAGCTCGGCATCCGTCGCACTGTTTCCTTCCGCCTGCGCGGCAGTCGCGCCGTCCGTCTTTTCTGCAGCTTTTGCCGCTGCGGTTTTCGCCTTTTCGTCGGCAATCTCCTTTGCCGTTTTCAATTCGTCGGGAGCGATGAGCGGAACTTCGAGCGCGTTCTTTTTTGCCGAATTCGTTCCCTTCTCCGGATACGAAAAAATCGTTCCCGAAAGCGAAAGAGAAGCCGTCGCCGGCGTGATCTGCGACGGATAATAAAATTTACGTTCGGGAGAAGGACTTTCACTCGGAAAAGACTTGTTAAAAACAGAACTGTATACGACCGACGCGTTGAGCGACAACGACAACGAGGAAATATACGGGATGACGAGAACCGAAGACGGCAGCGAATAGGAGCTTGCAAGCGTCCATGAAAACGACGATATTTCATTCACCGTCTTCGTCTCTCCCGAATCGGTTCCCATCGATGTGAGATAGCCGATCCAATCCATCGTTTCATTGCGCTCCGAAAAATCGTCGGTGATAAAAGGATCGGAATACACCGGCATCGACAGCGACAGCGAAAAAGGTTTACTCAAAACGAATTTAAAATTCGCGCCGTAGCGAAACGGCATTTCGACACCCATAAAATTGGACGTATCGCGCCGTTTATTTCCCGATGCATCGTACGGAGTATAGTTCCCTGCTCCATCTCGAAACACCGTATTGCTGAACGCAAGCTGTGCCGACGAAGTAATTTCGGTGATATAATCGTTCGGTTTAAAGACGCCTTCGAAGCCGGTCAAAAATCCGAGATTCGAATACCAGTCGCCCATGATTTTAAAATAATTCGCAGTACCGCCGGTATAATCTTCGTCGAGGTTGTGCAGTACGATCCCTTCGAGTTTTTGTTTTTTCAGCGTCGACGGCCGTATAAAATTGAACAGCGCTTTCAGGTTATCGCTGTCGTCGCTTTCGTCTTTCTTTTTCGACGTATCTTTCGGAACGTACAGCGGCTTTCGACCGTAGAGGTATGCGGTCGTTTGAATAAAATACCCGCGCCGCGCATCGTAGCCGAATACGGGATTGTAGATGAGTTCGTCTTTCGGATAATAAAATGCCGGAAGGTAGAGTACGGGCACGACACCGACGTATAAGAGCGCGTTGAAAAACGCAAACTCGCCGCCGGGAAGCAGCCAAATGCGCGTCGCGTCGATGTGCCAGTGAGGATTTTCGTCGTCGCAAAACGTGAGACTGCCGTTTTTAAAAGCGACCGTATTCGATTCGCTTCTTCCGAACATATCGGATGCGACGATGAGCGTCGAGCCCGACGGCAAATTGATCGAATCCGTCTGCGTCTGCACTATGCGCCCGTCGTCGAATACGCCTTCGAGCGTCGACGTGTTGAACATGAGTGACGACGCGGTTGCCGTACTGTTGCCGGCGGCACTGCCCGTCTGTTCCATCGATACACCGCCGGACGCGTACATCATCTGCGTCTTTCGGTCGTAGGTGATTCGCTCGGCGCAGATCGTCGTTTTCGTGTTTCCCTTTGCAACGGAAATGCGGACATCGCCTGAAAGCACGATCGTATCGTTTCCCGTCTCTTTGTTTTTTTCGTACGATGTCGATTGCGAATGCTCTATCGTGATGACGGTTTTTTCATCCTGCACCGTACGCGGCACCGATGCGTCGTCCGCCGCAGCTGCGCGATGTACACCGGCAGAAAAAAAGACGAGCAAAAAAATTAATAATTTAGCGATACGGCGTTTCGGCGCAATCATCTTTCAATCATTTTTTCCGTGCCGATTTTTTTACGGCGGGACGGCGCTTTTCACGTTCGAGCATCTCTTTGATATAAGAGCCCGTATACGATTGCTTGACTTCGGCAACTTCTTCGGGCGTCCCTTTCGCGATGACATTTCCGCCGCGGAAACCGCCTTCCGGCCCCAAATCGATTATCCAATCGGCTTGGCAGATAACGTCGAGGTTGTGTTCGATCATGATCACCGTATTTCCCGCGTCGACGAGGCGCCGGATCACTTCCATGAGCAGCATGACATCGGCAAAGTGCAAACCGGTCGTCGGTTCGTCGAGTATGTACATCGTTTTGCCCGTCGAAGTGCGCGCGAGTTCGGTCGCTAGCTTTACGCGCTGCGCTTCTCCGCCGGAAAGTGTGAGCGCCGACTGACCGAGCTGAATATAGCCGAGTCCGACCGACTTCAGCGTTTCGAGCTTGCGCGCAACGTGCGGGATGCCCGCAAAAAAATCGCACGCTTCTTCGATCGTCATATTGAGCACGTCGTTGATATTTTTGCCCTTGTACGTTACGTCGAGCGTCTCTTTGTTAAAGCGCTTTCCGCCGCAGACATCGCACTGGATGTACACGTCGGGCAAAAAATTCATTTCGATGACGATAGTCCCCGCGCCTTGACAATTTTCGCACCTGCCGCCCTTTACGTTAAAGCTGAACCTGCCCGGGCCGTAGCCTCTCGCTTTCGATTCGGGAAGAGAGGCAAAGAGATCGCGTATGCCGCTGAAAAGTCCGACGTATGTCGCAGGGTTCGACCGTGGCGTGCGCCCGATGGGGCTTTGATCGATATTGATAACTTTGTCGATATTCGAAACGCCTTCGATCTTTTCGAATTTGCCGACAGAGTATTTTGTACGCATAAGCTTATTGCTGAGCGCGGGATAGAGCACGTCGGAAAGCAGCGTCGATTTGCCGGATCCCGAAACGCCCGTTATACATGTAAAAGTGCCGAGGGGAATCTTTACGGAAACGTTTTTCAAATTGTGCTCGGTCGCTCCCGTAAGTTCGATACAGCTCCCGTTGCCGCCCCTCCGTTCCTCAGGAATCGCCATGCGCAATTTTCCCGAAAGGTATTGACCTGTAACGCTTTCGGCGACGCGCGAAACCTGTTCGGGCGTTCCCGCCGCAACGACGCGGCCGCCGTGCACGCCCGCCGCAGGTCCCAAGTCAACGAGGTAGTCCGCGGTTCGAAGCGTCTGTTCGTCGTGCTCGACGACGATAACCGTATTGCCCGCGTCGCGGAGGTAGGTCAGCGTATCGATCAGTTTTTGATTGTCCCGCTGATGCAGCCCGATCGACGGCTCGTCGAGTATGTACATGACGCCGACGAGGGCGCTTCCGATTTGCGTGGCAAGTCTGATCCGCTGCGCTTCGCCTCCCGACAGCGTTTCCGCCGCACGTTCAAGCGTCAGATAATCGAGTCCGACGTTTTTCAAAAAGCGCAGGCGCGAGCGTATCTCTTTTAAAACTTGGGACGCGATTTCGCTTTCGGAATTCGTCAATCGTATCTTGTCGAAAAAATCGATCGAATCGAGAACGGAAAATTCGGTGATTTCCCAAATATTTTTTCCGCCGACCGTAACACCGAGCGCTTCGGGACGAAGTCTTTTTCCGCGGCACGCGGCGCATTCGCGGTGCGCCATGTATTTTTCGAGGTTCGTCTTCATCTGATCGCCCCACGCTTCCGTGTAGCGCCGCTTCATATCGTCGAAGAGACCCGGCCACGCCTGATCGTACACCGAATACCCTTCCCCGCTCTGCTTTTCGTATTCCCAGTGGATAGCGTCTTTCGTACCGTACAAAAGCGCATCTCGCTGCTTTTTTGTCAATTTTTCGATCGGCGTCGAAAGCGTAAACTTATACGCATCCGCCAGCCCCTGTATGCGCGCCGTATTCCACGCGGACGAAGGATTGTACGGAAGGATAGCCCACTCGTCGAAAGATTTCGATTCGTCGGGAATCATGAGATTCAAATCGAATTCCATCTTTTCGCCCAAACCGGTGCATTCGGGGCAGGCGCCGAAAGGATTGTTAAATGAAAAGAGGCGCGGCTGCAGTTCGGGAATCGAAATACCGCAGGAGGGGCACGCGTTCTTTTGCGAAAAAAACACTTCGGCTTCTGAAGATGCTTCCCCGCCTGCAGCATCGTTTTTTTTCGTGACGATGATAGTGCCGTTCGAACTTTTGAGCGCGGTTTCGACCGAGTCCGCCAAACGCTTGCGCACGGAAGGCGAAATGATAATTCTGTCGACGACGATTTCAATCGTGTGTTTTTTTTGCTTGTCGAGTTTGACATTGTCTTCCAAATCGGCCATAACGCCGTCCACCCGTGCGCGCGCAAAACCCGCTTTCCGCGCGTCTTCGAATACTTTTTGATGTTCGCCTTTTTTTCCGCGTACCACCGGCGAAAGTATCTGCACCTTCGTACCCTCAGGCCAGCTCATCATCGTGTCGATGATTTGGTCGACCGACTGTTCGGCGATTTCGCGTCCGCAGTTCGGACAGTGCGCGTGCCCGATGCGTGCAAAGAGAAGGCGATAATAATCGTAGATTTCGGTGATCGTGCCGACCGTCGAACGGGGGTTTTTGTTCGTCGATTTTTGTTCAATCGAAATCGCAGGAGAGAGCCCTTCGATCAAATCGACGTCGGGTTTGTCCATCGTACCCAAAAACTGGCGCGCGTACGACGAGAGGCTTTCCATATAACGCCGCTGCCCTTCGGCAAAGAGTGTGTCGAATGCAAGCGAAGATTTTCCCGAACCGGAAAGACCGGAAAGCACGACGAGTTTATTGCGCGGCAAATCGATGTCGACGTTTTGCAGATTGTGCTCGCGCGCGCCTCTGATACTTATTTTTTCGCCCGTGACGGGCGCGATATTTTTCGCATATTTTTTCAACTGATAAGATGCGGATGATGCCATAGTACACATAAGTATAGCGCATAAGAGCTTCGCGCTCAAGGCGATTTTTTAATGTAGGATTTTCCGCTGCAGCGGCCGCCCCTCACCGGATGTTCCGTAAAGTCTACGGCAGGTATTCGCTTCGGATGTTTTTCAGCGATAAAAAAAGGCGCATCTTTTTCGCATCGTTTCCGTCGGTAAGTCCTTCGAGCAAAAGGCGCGCTTTTTTCCTGCCCGAATTATCCTGATAATCGCAGGTACAGACGGAAGATGCAAAACCTTTTTGCCGGGCGTAATCGACGAGCGTTTTTTCGCCGACATAGCACAGCGGGCGCAAAATCGTAACGGGATAATTTTCATACGAAAGTTTCGGCGGCATCGTCGAAAGTTCGCCCCGCTCGAGCATATTCATGAGAAGCGTTTCGAGGATATCGTCGAGGTGATGACCGAGCGCGATTTTATTGAATTTATGTTCGATCGCATAATTCAAAAGTTCCGTCCGCCGCTGCGTCGAACACCACCAGCAGTTCATCTTTTGTCCCTTTTTGAGCCGAGCGAGCACGTCGACGCCGATGATTTCAAAGGGCACGCCCCACTCGCAAAATAAGCGCGCGATGCCTTCGGGAAAAGCGGGCGCAAAATCGCTTTGTATCGCAACGGCTTTATATGAAAAACTGCAATCGGGACGCAATGAGCGGAGCGCAAAATACTCTGTGAGAGCGGTCGAATCCTTTCCGCCCGACGCGCCCACGAGGATGCGATCTCCGTCTTCGATCATCGCGTAATCGAAAACGGCTTTATCGATAAGGCTTTGCAGTTTCGGATGAGAGGCCATCTCGCTTCAGCGCTTTTTCAAATGGACGGCAAAACCGTTGATCTCTTTATCGAGATAGATGAATTTCAGCGGCGACTTTTTCGCATCCCCCGTCCACTGTGCACTGTCGGCGACGGGTTTAAAACCGCGATCGGCAAGGTACGTAAGCGCGCGTTCGATATTGTACGTCAGAATTCCGATGTGTCCGTTTTTGCCTTTTACGCCGTTTTTCATCAATTCGAATTCGGTTCCGCAAAACCACGACGATTTTCCTTCGACGCCTTTAAATCCGAACGCTTCGAGTTCTTTGACACCTTCCGCGCATTCGCCCTCTCCGTGAAAATTTATGCCGACATGAGCAAAACCGAATCCGAGAGAAGCTTCGACCGCTTCTTTCGACAAGCGCGTAATTTCATCCCATCGTTTCGCTTTGATAAGGCTGCCTTTCACCATCCAGCTGCCGGAAACGGCCGCGACATTCGACAGCGCAAAATAATTTCCCATATTGTCGAGATTCAATCCGCCGCTCGGAAGAAATTTTATACACGGAAAGGGACCGGCAAAAGCTTTGAGCGCAGCGACACCGCCTGAAATTTCTGCAGGGAAAAATTTGAGTACGGAAAGACCTTTTGCAGCGGCAGCCGTAATTTCGCTCGCCGTAGAAACTCCGGGGTACGTGACGATACCGTGTGCAATGGAATAATCGACGACCTCTTCTTTAAAACCCGGAGAGACGATAAACTTTGCACCCGAATCGATCGCAGCCTTTGCAAGATCGACGCTCGTCACGGTACCGGCTCCGACATGCATCTCGGAAACTTTTTCGTGTACGTCGCGTATCGCGCGCGCACTTCCTTTATAATCGGACGGATTGCGGAAGGTGATCTCCATCGCAGTGATGCCTCCTTTAAGGAGAGCGTTCGCAAGCGGAACCGCGTCATCCGGCGAATCGAGCGCTACGACGGGAACGATACCCGTTTTATGCAATACATCGTATTCTTTTTCAAACATATCGATACCCCTGAGCACCTCTAAAAGCTGCAGTTTTTCGAGGTGACTTTGAAAATGCGATTCCGCTTTGACAGTATATCACGGAGACCGAAGGATAGTACAGCGCATTGCAACATATTGAGTCAATCGATTTGACATCGCTTAGGTCATACAATTTCGATGGATATGGCGATAATCGCGGACAATCGCGGCAATCGATTTGACATCGTTACATTTTTACTATAAAATAAAGAATAAAATGTTATGACAATCGACGAATTTCTTCGCTATTACAAACGGAATTTTCACCGCACCAGCTCATTTCTCGTAGGGCTTGTTTTAATGTTCGTCGATGCCGCCGCCCTCATGCTCAGCATCGGCACGAGCTTTTTTATCATCAATGCGATCAACAATTCGTTTATCAACTTCCGATCCTTTGTCACATACAGCGTTTACCTGCCGCTCATACTCGTCGTTTTTTATGCGGCGGGGCTTTATCCGGGCATCATGATATCCCCCGTTGAAGAAGTAAAACGGTTCAGCATCTGTACGTTTTTCAGCTTTGTCGGCATCGCGATCAGCATTCTCGTCGCTGACGATCAAACGCGCATCGCCGTCGCGATCGCGCTCATGCTCGCCGTTCCCCTTGCGACGATTTTTTTACCGATCGCACGGCAAATCGCGCGATTCGCATTCGGTACCTATCACTGGTGGGGACTGCCGGCCGTCATCTACTGTACCGATTCGAGCGGAGACGCGGTCATAAACCGAATGCTCGAGAGATCCGACTTGGGCTATAAACCCGCCGTCATCATAAACAGCGGCTCCATCGCAAGCAATACCTACGACAGCATTCCCGTCTTTTCCCCGAGCAAAGAGCTGCTCGATACGATCCGCTCTCTCAAAATAAAAGCGGCTATCCTCTGCGATTACGAAAAAACCGACGTATCGGACATCATGCAGGTATACCGCTACACGATCACCGTTTCAAAACACCAAAACAGATCCATATCAGGTTCCCCGCAGATAAAGGATATCGGCGGCATCGTCGGTTTCGCATCGACACACAACCTCACGAAAAAAACGAACCGATTTGCAAAGCGTGCCATCGACATCGCGCTCCTCATCGTTTCGTTTCCGCTCGTGCTGCCGCTGTGCATCGTCGTCGCGCTCATCATCAAAATCACGTCCCCCGGTCCGGTCTTTTACGGACATCTGAGAGTAGGCAAAAACGGCAAACCGCTCAAGTGCTGGAAATTCCGTTCCATGTGCAAAGATGCCGACAAAAAACTCGACGCGCTCCTCGCGAAAAATCCCGACATGCGCGAACAATGGGAGCGCGAGCGAAAATTCGTCGACGACCCGCGCGTTACGCCGTTCGGAAAATTCATCAGAAAGACGAGCATCGACGAACTGCCCCAATTTTGGAATATCCTTGCAGGCGAAATGAGTTTTATCGGCCCGCGTCCGGTCACCGAGGGTGAGCTTGCCAAATACGGCTCCCAAGCCGATTATATCCTTTCGGTAACGCCCGGTCTTTCGGGTATGTGGCAGACATCGGGCAGAAGCGACACGGAATATGAAGAGCGCATTACGCTCGACACATACTATATTCAAAACTGGTCGATATGGCTCGATATATGGCTCATCATAAAAACCGTATGGGTCGTATTTAAAAGGAAAGGTGCGTATTAATGAAAAAGTATTGTATCGCTTTTGCGGTTTTGTTTGAACTGCTTGTTTCCGCATTTTCCTCGTCATATCGGATCAATTCCGTACGTTATGTCATCGAAGGCATGACAAAGGAATCGGTTGTCGAACGTGAAGTAAAAATCGATAAAACGATCATTTTTCCCGATGAAGTCGCATTTGCAAAATACATCGACGACTATCGCCAGCGCCTTTTAAATACGCGTCTCTTCGATGAAGTTTCCGTCGAGTATTCGACACGCCTCTTCGATGAGCAGGCGGATTTGTATATCGCGGATTTAACGGTGCGTCTTGACGACTCGTTTCATTTTATCATCGTTCCGTATCCGAAATACGATTCGAACAGCGGTCTCACGCTGAAACTGAAATTGAAAGATACGAACTTTTTCGGAACGATGAAAAGCATGGCGGCCGATGTGAATTTTTTGCTTAAAACCGATGAAGACGATACCGAAATGAAACACGTCGTCGACGATATGGGCATCACGATGGGCGTGAACATGGCATTCGACATTCCTTTCAGACTTGCAAATCTCAATGCCACGTGGACAAACAGCTACGGCATATCCTATACGATCGGACACTCGTCTCCGGAATGGGATACGGCGACGGGACTCGATTTTTCGGTACCTCTCGGACATCGGACATCGCTCGACTTTTCGTTCACGCAAGGGTTTACCCGAGACTTCGATTACAAAAAATACGACGACGATATCTACTTTACCGAAAAAGGTATCGTATCGCTTCCCATCGTGCTGCAGCGTATCGACAACTGGGGCAACGTCGACTATACGCCCTATATGAGCGCAAAATATTATTGGGATTTCAACGGTATCAATGCTTTGAATGAAGATCTTGCAAGTCCCCAGCTCGCCATCGGACAGACGATCGGGACGTCGCGTATCAACTGGAAAAACAATCTGCGTACCGGCTTATCGATTTCGACGACGCAGTCCTTTACGTATATCGTACAAAACGAAAAACTCCAACCGAAATTTTCCGCCGAATTCAAAGGCTTCAAAGGATTTAAGCGGATCGGTATAGCAAGCGATATCTACTTTTTCATGATGATGAACGGTACGGAAAATATCGGCCCGCGCTTACGCGGTATCCGCGACAAACAGTATTTCAGCACATCGTCGGGGTACAGCGGCACTCATGCTTGCAGTACTACCGGTGCACTCGCAGTCAATCTCGACTTCCCCGTCAGAGTGTTCGCTACACATTTCGAAAAAAACAGAGTGATGCGCAAGCTCAATTTCGAAGTGCAGGTTGCCCCTTTTATCGACTTTGCGCTTATACACAATAAAGCGGCGGGTACGATTTTTTCGGTCAAAGACGGCTTTTATGCAGGCGGTTTGGAAGTGATCGTTTTCCCCGAAAGTTGGAAAAGCATACAGTTCCGTGCCAGCCTCGGAATCGATGCGGGGCGTTACTTCCTCAAACGCTTTATCAATACCGATTGGAGAAGAGAAGTATCGCGATACGAACTTTCGATCGGTATCGGCCTGCATTATTAATAAATCTGATGCGAGTTTGGAAAATACGACTGTATACGGAAAGTTGGCATCGGGAAATGAAATACCGGAGGTTAAGATATGATTGAAGACAGCGAAGTACACGGTATAGTTTTGTATCAAGACGACGACCACAAATTTATTTGGCTCGGTTCCGAAAGTAAATACCGAAAGGGCGCAGTGCAGACGATGCAGTATCTTATCATCGACCACGGTAAGGGTGTTTTGCTCGATCCGGGCGGAGTGCATCTTTTTTCGCGCGTCGTAACGGCCGTAAGCCGTTTTATATCTGTCGATAAAATCGACACGATCTTTTTTTCGCATCAGGATCCCGACGTATCTTCGGGCATTGCGCTGTGGCTCGGCATTACGCATGCAAAAGTATACATCTCCAACCTGTGGATACGCTTTTTGCCTCATTTCGGTATAGTCGATACGAACCGCATCATCGGTATTCCCGACAAAGGCATGGATATCATGCTTGCTCCCGATTCCCGGCTGCGCTGCGTCCCGTCGCATTTTATGCATTCGCCCGGTCATTTCGGGCTCTTCGACGAGCGATCGGGTATTTTATTTACAGGCGACATAGGCGCTGCTGTGTTCGATGAAACGAATGAAACGACTTATGTCGGCGATTTCAACAAGCACATCCCGCTTATTAGAGATTTCCACGTGCGCTATATGGCGGCAAATAAGATCGTCCGCCGCTGGGTGGAACAGGTGCGCATCTTAAATCCGGCTATGCTCGCTCCTCAGCACGGAGCCATTTACAAAGATGAAAACGTGGGCAATTTTTTGAATTGGCTCGAAAACCTGCAGTGCGGTATTGATCTCATCGATACGCTTTTTTAACTGAGGGCGGTGCATAATGAGCGGAAACAGCGAAAACGAAATCATTCAAAACTTTACCGACATCGTCGATAAAACGGTCGTACGTTTTAATAAAAGCATGGTATTGGATTTTGTGACGGCGCATTCTTTTGAAATCATCGATCAGGCTGTCGTGCAGCTGCAAAAAGGTTTCGACACGATCGTCGCCGCATTTGAAGAAATTCAGGCAAGCGGTACCGCCTCTTCTTCGAATACCGGACGAGTCAACACCATGATGTCCGATATCTTAAACAACAATAAAAAGCTGCAATCGGAGATAAATGAGCGCGTGAGCGAAATCGAAGAAGCGTCGGTCAATGCGAAAAACGCCGCTTCAAATTTCGAACTGCTCAAAGAAAAAACGGCCGATGTCGCAGGTATGCTCGCCGGTATTCAAGACGTCTCGGTCAAAACGGGCATCCTCGCGATCAACGCATCCATTGAAGCGGCTCGCGCGGGAAAAGTCGGAAGCGGCTTCAGAATCATCGCAAACGAAGTGCGCGCGTTGGCGACTCAGACCGGAGAATCCACAAAAAAAATCGAAGAGAAGCTCACCGAATTCCGCGAAACGGTCGATGAAATCAATAAAGACATGACGCTCTTTATCGAACTCTTTTCACGCTTCCAACAGTCGTTTACCGAAGTTTTAAATAATTTCAATCAAAACGCATCGACGCTCGACCGAGCGGGCAATTCGCTCAGCGAAATAGCGGCTGCGGTACAGGAACAGACGGGCGCGATGAAAGACGGTTTGGACTCTCTTGAAAAAGTAAACGGATCGCTGCACGACACGCATACCATCCTCGACGTCATCCAGACAAGCTATTCCTTTTTGGATACGCTTTTGGGGCAAAAGCAGTAGGCAGGCTTGATAATTTCCGCCGCTCAAAAGTCATTTGCAAGTTTCATCACCGAGCGCTTTTTCCAATGATCGTCGGGCACGGAATCGGCGAGAGCCGTATAGAGGTCGAATGCAAATCGTTCGTTTCCCGCTTTTTGCACGCAGTCGGCAAAATCGGAAAATCCTTTCCAAATCTGCCGTTCGGACGCCCAATCGACGATGTCGGGAAAACGCTTGATCTCCGTAAAAAGAAGGCTGAGGTTTCGATAGTCGAATTCGGGATCCCGCGCTTTTACGGTATTATACATTTTCGTAAAGGCGGTAAGCGTGCCGAGCGCAAAGGCTTTCAGCGCTTTATCGGAAAAGCCGCGCTCTTCGTAGTACGATGCAAGCTTAAAATACGCTTTAAGCGCCGTATAATCTTCGGAGCGAAAAAGCGCAAAAAATTTTTCCATCGCGCCCGCTTCATTATTTTGTACGATGAGCATAAACGCCCTTTCGAAGCTTTCATTTTTAAATAAACTGTCACCGCTTACGATGAGAAGCAAATCTTTTTCATAGCCGTCAAAATCTTTTTCGATAAATGCGATATCGGAAAGCTCGTACAAAATATCGTAACGTTCGTCGGGAACATCGAGGAGGGCTGCGCTCTTCCATGCATTCATAAGGTATTGTTTTGAAAGCGCATATTCGCCTTCCAGAGTATATATACGACCGATAAGGCGGTCGGCTTCGGGAAAAGAGAGGCGCGTCGAAACGTAGGAGACGAGGGCATCCGCGGAATTATTAAAAAACGCACTCGTTTTTTTTCCGACATAGCGCTCGACGATTTCGACAGCGTCGTAGTCTTCGCGCTTTTTGAGAACTGCGAGCACGTCGGAAAGTACGCCGTTCGCCTTTTGCACTTCGCGCGGTTTCAAAGCATAAGAGAGCGTATCGGCTTCCCATGCGACAATCTCGCGCCGGGCTGTTTTCGCTTCGTTTGCAAGACGGAGCGCTTCTCCGTAATTTCCGTCATCGAATTCGACGCGCGCAAAACGGAAGAGTTTTACATCGCCTGCAAGATCGCGCGGCTTTTTGGGACGCACTTGTGCGCCGAGTGTCGAATATACGAGCAACAATGCGGAAAAAACAATTACAATCTTTTTCATAAGTCAACCGGTTCCGGAATTGAGAAAAACGGTTAAACGAAACACTGAAACAGCGTGTTTCATTTAACGACCGCTCAGTCGGTACAATCGATACGTTTTACAGCGTGTCCAATTCTTCTCTGAATACTTTATCGGCATCTTTTGCGTCGACGGTTCGCACTATTTTCCCTTTTTTAAATATGACGACTTTATTGCCCGACCCCGCTATCCCCAAATCCGCGTGCTTTCCTTCTCCCGGACCGTTTACGACGCAGCCCATAACAGCGACGCTTATGTTTTTATCGAGCGATAAAAGTTCTCTCTGCCACTTTTCGACAAAGGCGTGCACGTCGAATCCGATCCTGCCGCACCTGGGACACGAAATGAGCTTTACGCCTCCCTCTCTTTTTCCGCATTCTACAAGTATTTCGCGGCCTGCTATCACTTCGTTTTCGGGGGGTGATGAAAGGCTTACACGGATCGTATCTCCGATGCCTTTCGAAAGCAGGGCGCCGAAAGCGAGCGTGCTCTTTACGATGCCGGTGATGAGCGGACCGGCTTCCGTCACTCCGATGTGAAGCGGGATATCGTATTTTTTTGCAAATACTTCGTTCGCTTCGATAGTTTCTCTTACCGAAGACGCTTTCATACTGACGACAAACTGCGTAAAACCGAGTTCGTCGAATACGGCGGCTTCGCGCGATGCCGTCTCGGAAAGCGCTTCCGCCCTCGACATGGAAGCGGCCTCGACTTTCGCCGCAAGGTCTTTCGGAAAACTTCCCGTATTGACACCGATTCTGATCGCGGCGTTTTTTTCGCGGCACGAAGCGACGACCTTTTCGACGTTTTCACGGGAGCCTATATTGCCGGGGTTGATGCGGATCGCGGCGACGTTGCCGCGAAGGCATTCGAGTGCAAGGCGGTAGTCGAAATGAATGTCGGCGACGAGGGGCACCGTACAGTCGGCGGCTATCGCGCAGAGTGCGCGCGCACTTTCCATATCGGGAACGGCAAAACGCACGATGTCGCAGCCTATCCCTTTGAGTGCGTGTATTTCTTCTACGAGCGCTTCTCGCTTTTCGGAATCGGCGTCCAAACCGACGATGGATTTTTTCCACATCGTCTGTACCGAAACGGGTTCTCCGCCGCCGACGGCAATGCGCTCCGTTTTACCGTTTCCGCCGAGATAGACTTTTTTCGTCATGCGCGCTTTTTGAAAGAACGCTTATCGACAAAAACCGATACCGAAAGCCATGACAAAGAGAGCGACGGTTTCGCAAAGACCGACGACCATGATATAGCTCGCAAAGCCTTTGCCCGTTTCCCCGAGCGCATCCGAACCGGCTGCTCCCGCCTGTCCCTGAGCGACGGCAGATGCGCCCATCGCAAGTCCTGCGGCAACGCCGAGTCCGAGTAAAAACAGCGGATTTTTATTGGAAGCGAGGATGCTCCTCGTCAAAAGAAATCCGTAAATCGTCTGCGTCAGCGGCGCGCCTGCAAAGACGGTGAGGATAAAAGGCGCGGGCTTATTGTTTACGTAACAGCGTTTCCATGCACCGATCGCGCCTTGACCTGCGATACCGATTCCGAACGCGCTTCCGATAGCGGCAAGTCCCATCACGACACCTGCACCAAGCATTCCCAAATTCATAACAACTCCTATTATTCCTATAACGCCGCTTCTCTGAACGGCTCATATTTATATCCCGACCACGACATACCGAGGTGGCTCGAAAATTCAAGCGTATTCAAACGCACGCCGTGAACGATAACCGAAAGCACGTTCAATGCGACGTTGAGTCCGTGCCCCGTTACGAGCAGGACGAGCGCGGCGACAAAGAAAATTGCGTGTCCCAAAAGCGGACCCGCCATAGTGTTGACCGTACTCGAAATCGCGCTGCCGGCCAAAGCGACCGCCCACAGACGGATATACGACACGATATCCGAAAACACGTTTACGACACCGAGCACTACCGAAATGATGTTTTTACAGCTTTCGAGTACCGCCCTTCCGACGCTGCCGTCGTAATTCGAAAACACGAAGCTCATCAAAAAGCCGCCACCGACGAGCGCAAGAGAAACGCTGCCGACGGGAACGCCGTACACGACTTTATCGAGCGAAAAGATTTCTCCGCTGATGACGAGCATGAGCACGATGTAAAACATACCCCACAGCATGAGCATGGAACCCAAGTCTCCTATGCACTTCGGAGAGCGTATGTCGTTTATAAAGCACTTGATGTGAGCGACCGTCAGCTGCACGAGCGCGAGCGTAAAGCAAAACACTTGCAGATTTTGATCGGTCGTAAGGAGACTCTGTACACCGTCGTAGCGGGAAGCGTATGCCGAAGAAATCGGCGGAATCGAAAGCGAAGTGAGCCACGAGGGAAGCTTGTCGGCTGCGATGCCGAACCACGTACACGTGAGCGTTCCCCACACGACCGTCGAAAAAGAAAGGAGCGCAAGAAGACTCATCATCGGATTCGTTTTTTTGCCTGCAGCCTTCAATTTGACCGTTACGGCAAGCGCAAGAGCGAGCATAATGAGCCCGTAGCCCGCATCTCCGAAAATCATGCCGAAAAAGATCGTAAAGAAAAACAAAAACCATCCGGAAATATCGAATTCGCGGTAACCCGGAACGGTGCCGAGAAAATCGGTGAGCGGATAGATGATGCTTACGAGCGGATTGTTTTTAAGCTTTGTCGGCGGATCGTCGGTCTCTTCGACTTCGCTCGAAGAAATCGCCCAGCCGTTTTGTTTTGCCGCCTCTTCCAAAGCGGAAAAGCCGTCGGACGGAACATAGCCTGAAAGCCATGCGAGATCGCTCTCTTTGCCTTCGTTTTCTTTTCCCATACCCGCATACACGTTTTCGAATTCGATCTCCTTTGCGAGTTTTTTCGCATACGAATCGATCTGACGGCCATACACCGCCTGTGCCGAAAGTTCGGTTTCTATTTCACGGATGCGTTTTATATTGCCTTCGATTTTCTCGGAAAGTTTTTCCGTAGCGATTTTCGGAAGCGGCACTTCAAAAGCTTCGGGCGGAAGATTTTCAGGCCGCTCTTTTCCGATAAGCAAAAATCGTACATCGCGCTTTCCGGTATTGACGAGCACCGTATCGATGGAATCGTCCAAAGCAGTGTATAAATCGGCCGGCATTTCGTACATCGAAAGCGCTATTCCTTTTTCGGAAAGATACGCGAAATCGTCCGGATCGACGCTGCCCCACTTTGCAAAGCGTTCGAGTTCGACGGTGTCGGCGCCGAGCGCATCGATGAGCGATTTTTTTTCGTCGAAAAGAGATGTGACCGTTTTGCTTTTTTCGGCGATTCCGGTTTCATCGAGGTTTTCGGCGCGGGATGTTTTCGGCGCTTTTATCTCGGAAAGGATCGCGTATGCGTTTTGCGCGCATGAAAAACTTTCTTTCAAAGCGGAAAGCTTTTCGCTTTCGCCTTCAAGGCTTTCCAAGTGCATGACGCCGAGCTTACGCAATTTTTCGAGCGCGTCTTTTTTTTCTTTTTCGAGAATGACGACGGAAACTTTTTTCATCGCTACGATCATTTCGCTTCAGCCTCCAGTTTCCGCTTCGATATCTTACTGCGCACGACTGCGGCGACTCTTTCATCGCCGAGAAACACGGATATCTTTCTGATATTTTCTTTCGCTTCGGGAATCTTCACTTTTTCGAAAAGGTTGACGCGCTGCGTCGTCGTGCGAAGCTCTTTTGAAAGGAGACGCACCTGTTCGTCGAGCACTTCGGCTTCCAAATCGAGTTCGAGCGCTCTTTCCATACGATCGGCCGCCATATCGATCCACACGGGCGTTTCGTAGAGATCGTACTCGGCTCTCGTAAAATCGGCGCCTTCGTAAATCGGAATCTTCACGCCCGCGATATTGCCCGTGCCTTTTCGTATATTGCTTACGCGCACCGTATCGCGTCCGAAGGATTCGGCATCGGCGAATACGGCGATCCATTCGTCGAATTCCTTTTCGAGCGCTTTACGCGCATCGCGCACTTCACGCGCTTTTGCATCGATGGCGCGGATTTCGGTTTGGAGCTGCTGCTTTTTGAGCGTAAGCGTCGGAAGATAGCGCTGATACATTTTCAGCGCATCTTTTTGAATCTTTTGCTCGTTTTTCGTCAGCTTGATCTTCGCCATACGTTAATCCCTTTTCGGCCAATACTTATCGAGCAATCCCGTTTTTATACCCGTTTCCTCTTTGTCGAAACAGTCGGCGAGAATCTTCCAGCCCGAATCGAGGGCATCTTCGAGCGATATGTTTTTCGACAGATCCATCATTTCGTCTTCGAATTCTTTGCCGTATTTGATAAGCTTGTTGTCCCATGCGCTCATCATAAAGCCCATCGATTTTTTTTCAAGCGTATCTTTATACGAGGAATACAGGCGTATCATGCCGTCCATGAGAGCGCGATGATCGTCCCTCGTCTTTCCGTTGACGTTCTGCTTTAAGCGCGAAAGACTTCCGAACGGTTCGATGCGGCCGCCTTTGAGATAATACTGCCCTTCGGTGATATAGCCCGTATTGTCGGGCACGGGATGCGTTACATCGTCTCCGGGCATCGTCGTCACGGCGAGGACGGTAACCGACCCCGCGCCCTCGAAGTCGACGGCTTTTTCGTAGCGGGAAGCGAGCTGACTGTACAAGTCGCCGGGATAACCGCGGTTCGACGGAACCTGCTCCTGCGTGATAGCGATTTCTTTCATCGCGTCGGCGAAGTTCGTCATATCGGTCAAAAGGACGAGCACGTCTTTGCCCTGCAGCGCAAACTGTTCGGCGACGGCAAGGCTCAAATCGGGCACTTTCATGCATTCGACCGTCGGGTCGGCTGCCGTGTGAATAAACATAACGGTGCGGCTCATCGCTCCGCCGTTTTCGAGCGTATTTTTAAAGTACAGGTAATCGTCGTACTTTAAGCCCATACCGCCGAGCACGATGACGTCGACTTCCGCCTGCATCGCAATGCGCGCGAGCAGTTGGTTGTACGGTTCTCCCGAAATGCTGAATATCGGCAGCTTTTGCGAAACGACGAGCGTATTGAACATGTCGATCATCGGGATGCCCGTGCGGATCATGCGGTTTGCCATAATGCGCTTGGAAGGATTGACCGAAGGCCCGCCTATAGTTACGAGGTTATCCGTAAGAGCGGGTCCCGCGTCGCGGGGAGATGCGGAACCGTTGAAAATGCGGCCGAGCAGATTTTCACTGAAACTCACTTCCATCCGGTGACCGAGAAATTTAACGTGATCGCCCGTGGAAATGCCGCGGCCGCCTGCGAAAACCTGCAACGACACGACTTCTCCGTCGATCTTATTGACTTCCGCAAGCGATTTTCCGAACCTCGTTTCGATTTCCGCGAGTTCTCCATAACGGACATTGTCGGCTTTTACCGTGATGACGTTGCCGGTGATCGATTCGATTCGCGAATATATTTTATTCATATCATTCACCGTCCTTGAGCAGCGCCGCCGCTTCTTTTTGCAGTTTGCCGTTTTTTTGCGCGTAGAGTTCGTCGATCTTTTTTTCGATATCGGTAAACGAGTCGTCCTTCCACGTCGAATAGTTCCAGTCGATAAAGAGCTGACGCAGAGAATTGAAATAAGAGCGCGCATCGTCTTTCGAATTCAAATCGAAATCGGATCCGAGGATGCGAAGCACTTTTTCAAGCGTATAGGTTTGGCGTTCGACGCTGACCGAATTGTCGACTTCGTCGAAAGAGTTTTGCTGAAAATACACCGAATCGAGAAAATCGCTTTTGAGGTATTCGATATAATCTTCGGTCGTCGTTCCCTCTTCGCCGACGACTTTCATCATCTGATTGACTTCCTGTCCGCTTCTGAAGAGAGCGCGTGCGAAATCGACCCGGTCTTCGCGGATAACGCTTTTGTATTTCGACCACGAATTGAGCGGGTCGATCGCGGGGTATTTTCGGGCGTCGCTCCGCTCGCGCGCAAGTCCGTGGAAAGCGCCGACGACTTTGAGCGTCGCCTGCGTAACCGGTTCGTCGAAGTTGCCGCCGGCGGGAGAAACCGTACCGCCGATCGTAACCGAACCCGTTTTGCCGTCGCGCAGGCGCACGATGCCCGCGCGTTCGTAAAAGGCTGCGATATAGGATTCGAGATAGGCGGGGAACGCTTCTTCGCCCGGAATCTCTTCGAGGCGGCCGCTCATTTCGCGCAACGCCTGCGCCCAGCGAGAAGTGGAATCGGCAAGCAAAAGCACGTTGAGCCCCATCTGGCGATAGTATTCGGCAAGCGTAACGCTCGTATAGACGGACGCTTCGCGAGAGGCGACCGGCATGGACGACGTATTGCAGATGATGATCGTCCGCTTCATAAGCGACTCTCCGGTGCGCGGATCGATGAGCTTCGGAAAATCTTTTATCGTTTCGACGACTTCGCCCGCACGCTCGCCGCAGGCTGCGATGATGACGATATCGACTTCGGCGTTGCGGCTCGTCGTATGCTGGATAACCGTTTTACCCGCGCCGAAGGGGCCGGGTATGCAATAGGTCCCGCCGAGCGCAACGGGAAAAAACGTATCGATGAGACGTATCTTCGTAACCATCGCGTCAGACGGAGCGAGGCGTTCGGCATAGCAGTCGACGGCGCGTTTTACCGGCCACTTGAACGTCATCGTAATCGTATGTGATTCACCCTTTTCGTCTTCGAGGACTGCGATTTCATCTTGAATCGTGTACGATCCCGCAGGTGCGATTTTCTTTACGGTATAGGAGCCGTACATATCGAAGGGTACGAGAATTTTATGCGTAAAGGGGCCTTCGGGAACCGAGCCGACGGCATCTCCGCGGTATACGGCATCTCCGACTTTTGCCGACGGCGTAAAATCCCACTTCGTCGCTTTGGAAAGAGGATCGACGTAGACGCCCCGCTCGAGGAAAAAGCCCGCCTGTTCTGCGACGAGCGGCAGCGGATTTTGCAAACCGTCGTACACTTGACCGAGCAAACCGGGACCGAGTTCGGCGCACAAAAGGTCGCCGTCGAATTCGACGGTATCTCCCGAACGTATGCCGTTCGTCATTTCGTAAATCTGCATTTGAGCGCCGTCGCCGCGAACACGGATGACTTCGCCTTTGAGCCGTTTGCCTTCGACGTTTACGTAGCCGACTTCGTTCATCGAAACGTTGCCGTCAAAGGCTATCGAAACCATGTTGCCGTTGACGCCGACTACTTTCGCTTTAGTACCCGTCATATTGTTTCTCCCAGTATAGAATCGTACATAGTGCGGTATGCCAGAGTACCCGCTTCTTTATTGAATTTTTTGATGCGCGCAGTGAGCAAAAGCCGTATGCCGTACTCGTAGACGGCATCGACGGAAAAGATATTCAAGGGACGCAGGTTGTCGAGCACTCCGGTGCGGTATTCGTATAAAAACTTTTCCGCAGAAAGAGGACTGTCCATACCGACTGCGGTGCGGGCTGCCTGCATGATGTCGGCCGTACATGACGGCGGCACTTGCGGTGCATCGCGCTTCATCCTTTGCGCGCGGACTTGCGCGAGTGCAAAGCGGAGGCTCCGCTCTCTGTCGTACCACGCATCGAGAAATTTCGAACCGGTCGGTTCCGGCTCTTTCGGCGGAACGAGCGAAAGAGCGTTTAAAACTTCAACTTCCGCTTTCGAAAGGAAGCGCGAACACAGATCGCGGTAATAAGTTTCCGTTATCGCAAGCGATCGCTCGGCGTTTGAAATGTCGGGCAGCTGCGAAACGAGATAATATTGCTTCACTCGTTTGTCCCTTGAACGGCGCCTTTTAAGATGGCTGCAGTGCGCGGATTGACGTAGGCTGCGAACAATTCGGCAAGGGAATCCGAAGAATAATCGTAAAATGCCCTGCCCTCTTTAACTCCGATCCTAAAACCGCCCGCGAGTGTTTTATCGCTTTTGAGCACGAGCCCCTTTGCGATTTCGTCTTTGAGCGCGGACGTAAGAGCCGATTCGAGTTCTTTCAAATCCTTTTCGGAAAGCAAAACGGAAAGCTCTTCCGCGTCGGCGTGCTTTGTCCACGCTTTTACCGTTTCGGGGATAAGATTTGCGAGCAGCTCTTTCGAATACGCTTTCGCCGTTTCCGTCTTAATAATCCTGTCGAGTTCGGCGATAAGGGAATCACGGAACGATAAAATCATATTGCGTCCCGCCTGTGCGATCGCGTCTTCGCTCGCTTTTTCCATGCGCTCGGTTTCGGCTTTCGCATTTTTGATGATGCCGTCGGCTTTTTGCTCCGCATCGGAAACGACGGATTTCGCTTTTTTTTCAGCGTCGGCGAGTATCTCGGCCGCAGAAGCTTCCGCGCTCGCCACTCCGTCTTTTTTTATTTTGTCGATCAATTCCTGCAACTGGACATCCATACAACCCTCGCTGTCTCGGTAAAATAAACGATGCTGTTATCATACATCCAAATGCAATTTAATACAATGCCCGTGTGCACGAACGACGGAAAGCGCTGCCGACGGGGCGTTGCGGGGTGTCCCCGCTGGAAGGGGCAGTGCGCAACGAAGTGCGCACGAGGGGAAGGCTTTCCCCCTTGTTGAATTTGAGCGCGTATCCGGAATCGGAATTGCCCGGAAAACGCTTATCGTCTATACTGAGCACATGAAAAAAATCGGCATCGTCACCGGAGCGAGTTCCGGCATGGGAGAAGAATTCGCGCTCGAGATCGCACGGCAAAAAAAGTGCGACGAAGTCTGGCTCATCGCGAGAAGAAAAGAACGGCTCGATGCGCTGTGCAAAAAAATCGAAACGGAAAAAGGCGTCGTCCCCCGCCCCGTCTGCATGGACATAAGCGGGCGCGAAGGCGTCGAGCGTTTTGCAAAGCTGTTTGAAAAAGAAGGCGGCGATTTTACAATCGGCATACTCGTCAACAACGCGGGTTTCGGCACCTACGGTCCCTTTTCGGAAACCGACGTCATGCGTGAACTCGATATGATAGACTTGAACTGCACGGCGCTCACCGGCCTTTGCGGCGTATCGCTCCCGTACATGACAGAGGGATCCGTCCTCATCAACACGGCAAGCCTCGCTTCTTTTTCGCCGCTCGGAAATTTTGCCGTCTACGCCGCGACGAAAGCCTACGTGCTGAGCTTTACGCTCGCACTCGCAGCCGAAGTGAGGGATCGCGGCATACGGGTGTGTGCGCTCTGTCCCGGATCAGTCAGCACCGAATTCGCGGAAGTTGCATCGAACGGCGCGCGTAAAGAAGTGCTGCACGGCGTCGCGGCCGACAAAACGGTCGCACACTGTTTAAAACACGCGGAACGAGGAAAAAAAACCGCGCTCATGACATGGAAGTGGAAACTTTTCGCCGCAGCGAGCCGACTGCTCGACCGCTATGCGATCGCGCGCTTTACGTACAAACATTGGAAGCGCCCGTATAGGAAATAGGATGAGAAGGGGAACAGGAAACACCGATGAATAAAAACGACTGTATCATTCGTTTGGAAAAGAAAGAAGAATACCGAAAAGTTGAAAACCTTGTACGCGAAAGTTTTTGGAATGTATATCGTCCGGGATGTCAAGAGCACTATATTCTACAACAGCTGCGGAATGATCCCGCATTCGTTCACGAGCTTGATTTTGTGATGGAAAAGGACGGCAAACTCATCGGGCAAAATATCTTCGTCAGAGCAATGATTAAAGCCGACAACGGGAGTGACGTTCCGATTATGACGATGGGGCCGATCTGTATTACGCCGGCGTTACAGCGAAAAGGTTACGGAAAGATTCTGCTTGACTATTCCCTTGAAAAGGCGAAAGAACTCGGCTGCGGAGCCGTGTGCTTTGAAGGCAATATCGATTTTTACAGTAAGAGCGGTTTTTCTTATGCGAGTGCATACGGCATCAGATATCATGGATTACCGGAGGGAGCGGATGCGTCCTTTTTCCTTTGCAAAGAATTGATTCCGGGTTATCTGTCCGATATTACCGGAGAATATGCCGCGCCGAAAGGATACTCAGCCTGCGACGAGTATCCGAATGAGTTTGCAGTATATGAAGCGGGCTTTCCGTACAAAGAAAAACGAAAGCTTTCCGGACAGATTTTTGATTAAAAATTATTTATTCATAGGAATCGTCTACTTTTTATGCTATACTTTTACCGATATGCGCTCGGAACGGCTTTTTGAAATTCTCTTTATTCTCCTCAACAAAAAACGAACCACGGCTCATGAACTTGCAAAAAAGTTTGCAGTGTCGCCGCGTACCGTTTACCGCGATATAGATATTTTAAGCTGTGCCGGTATTCCGCTTTATACGATGCAGGGTACGGGCGGCGGAATCTTTATCGATGAAGCGTACACGATAGATAAATCGATTGTAACAAAAGAAGAGCAGGAAAAAATTCTGCTTGCCCTGCAATGTCTGTCGCCCGTAGACGAGATGCATACCGAATCGATTTTAAACCGTTTATCCGCAGTCTTTCAGCGCAATGCCGATTGGGTTAAGGTTGATTATTCACGGTGGGATACCGAAAACGACACATCGGTATTCGATACAATAAAACAGGCCGTTTTGGAATGCAAAGCGATTGTGATAGAATACCTTGATTCCTACGGCAAAAAAACAAAGCGTAGCGTTTATCCGCTGCGTCTTTTATTCAAATCGAAAGCGTGGTACGTTGAAAGTTATTGTACCGAAAAAAAAGATTTCAGATTGTTTCGCCTGACAAGAATTCTTTCTATCAGGAAAATGCCGAAAACCTTTGATCGCGCGCAGTTGCTGCATAAAATGCCTCGCAAAGAAGACGCCCAAGCGTCGCAATCCTGTTCAAACATACGATTAAAATGTACGAATAAAACCGCCTATCGGCTCTACGACGAATTTCCTGCCGAATGCATAACAAAAAACAAAGACCGCTCGTATACGCTTTCGGCATGCCTGCCTATCGATTCATGGCTGTGCGCTTTTATTTTGTCGCTCGGCATCGATGTCGAAATAGTTCAGCCGGAATTCCTGAAACGGGATATCGCCGGCTTTGCCGAAAAAATAGCGAAACATCATAAAAAATCCGATTGATTTCAAACTTGACATATCTTGACAGGTTTATATGTTATAATAACATTATCTTACGAACCGAAAAATTTTTCGGAAGCAGAAGCTTCCTGCAATTTTTTTTTAGGAGGTATGATAAAAAGTGTCGTCTGAAATATCGCCGACACTTTTTATTTCGAGTTTGCGCGGATGTTTGCGAAAGATGTGTATACGTATCGTTTCGATAAAAATCGTATGAGTACGATACACTGTATTTTGCAAACTCGACTATTGAACGTGTGCGCGCTCGCGCACGGCTAAAAACTTTTTCGGAAATTGATATTTCCTGCAAAAGTTTTTTAGGAGGAAATTATGCCCAGAGCTGCGACAAAGGCCGATTTAATTCAAGCTTCAAACGAACAATTTGCAAAACTGCGGACTTTAATCGACGGAATGACCGACAAAGAAAAAAGTGCCGATATCTTTCCGAATGAACGCGATAAAAACGTGCGCGACGTTTTGGTTCACTTGTACGAATGGCACTGTCTTTTGCTGAATTGGATACGGTCGAACACAAAAGGAAAATCCGCCGCCTTTTTGCCTGAGCCTTATAATTGGAAAACCTATCCTGCAATGAACGTCGGATTTTGGAAAAAGCACCGGGAAACGCCGTATGTCGCCGCCGAGAGCATGCTGAAAAAGACACACAAAGAGGTTATGGCGCTTATCGAAACGTTTTCCAACGAAGAACTTTTTTCCAAAGGCGCTTTCGATTGGACGGGCACGACGACGCTCGGCAGTTACTGCGTTTCGGCAACATCGAGCCATTACGATTGGGCGATCAAGTGCTTAAAAAAGGCGCTGAAAAAATATAGGGAAAAATGAAATACCCAGCGACTGGATTTTCAGGAACAGCAAATGCACTTTGTTCAAGTAAAAGGAATTTTATCGGCTAAAAACGGCATGAACTTATACCGCGGCTGTACGCACGGGTGTATCTATTGCGACTCGCGAAGCGAATGCTATCGGTTTGCGCACGATTTTGAAGACATAGAAATAAAGGAAAACGCGATAGATTTGCTCGAAGACGCTTTGAGCCGGAAACGCAATAAGTGCATGATCGGTACGGGGTCTATGACCGACCCGTATATGCCGCTTGAAGAAAAAATCGGCATGACGCGGAAAGCGATGGAAACTGTATACCGCCGCGGTTTCGGTTTTACCCTCATAACAAAATCTCCGCGGGTACTGCGCGACCTCGATCTTTTGAAGGCCGTACACGAAAGGGCGAAATGCGTCGTGCAGATGACGCTGACAACATACGATGACGCTTTGTGCAAAATACTCGAGCCGAATGTCGCCGTTACAAGCGAACGGTTTGCGGCGCTTAAAACCCTGCGCGATGCGGGCATTCCCGCTGTTGTGTGGCTCACGCCGATTCTTCCGTTTATCAATGATACGGCGGAAAACATCGAAGGCATTTTGCGCTATTGCATCGAAGCAAAAGTGATCGGCGTGATCTGCTTCGGCATGGGCCTAACGCTGAGAGACGGGAACCGCGAATATTTTTACAAAAACCTCGACGAATTTTTCCCCGGCTTAAAAGAAAAATACATCCGGCGCTACGGCAACGGCTATTCCCTTATGAGTGCGCACAATACGCGCCTTATGAATTTATTCCGTATGCGCTGTAAAGAAAACGGTATCGAAACGAATACCGATAAAATATTTTCGTATTTGTCGGCTTTTGAAGATAAACAAACAAGCGCGCAGTTGACGCTGTTTTAACATCGCGCGGCGTTCCCGTGATCCGCTCCCCGCCGCTTTATTTTACGATGACGCGGATGATCCGCTTTTTGCCCGCTTTCAAAATAAACTCGCCGTCCGCATCCGCTTCTTTCATCGTGATGAGTGCGTGAACGTCTTTTACGACTCGGCCGTTTACCTGCGCGCCCCCCTGCTCGATAAGGCGGCGGTTGTCGCTCTTCGAGGTACCGGGCTGTGCGATTGCAAAGAGATCTACAACTCCGATCCCCTCTTCGATCGCCTGCTTTGCGATTTCCGCCGTCGGCATATGCGCTTTGTCGCCTTCTCCGCCGAATGCGGCCTTTGCGCCCGAAAGCGCTTTGTCGGCTTCGGCTTTGCCGTGAATTACGGCGGTCGCTTCGTATGCGAGCCGCTCTTTCGCTTCGTTGATATTGCCTGCGCAGATTTTATCGATTTCTTCGATACTCAAAAACGTAAACAGCAAAAGGAATTTGCGCACGTCCGCATCGGCGACATTCCGCCAATATTGAAAAAAATCGTACACGCTCGTGAGCGAAGCGTCGAGGAAAACCGCGCCGTGTTCGCTCTTGCCCATCTTTTGTCCGTCCGCACGCATGATGAGCGGAAAGGTCAAACCGAAGCATTCGTGCTCGATATTTTTTTCCGTCGTGCCGCCGAGCTTTCTCCTGATCAAATCGACGCCCGCAGTGATATTGCCCCACTGGTCATCGCCTCCGATCTGCAAAATACAGCCGTGCCGTTTGTGCAGCATGAGAAAGTCGTAACTCTGCAAAAGCTGATAATTGAATTCGATGAACGAAAGCCCCCGCTCGAGCCGCATTTTGTAGGCTTCGAACGACAGCATTTTGTTGACGGAAAAACAGGAACCGATATCGCGTAAAAAATCGATATAGTTCAAATCCGCAAGCCAATTTTTATTGTTGTCCGAAAACGCCGTCTTACCGTCGAAACCGATAAAGGCGTCGAGCTGTTTCTCTATACGCGCGACGTTTTTGTCGAGCTCTTCATACGAAAGCATTTTGCGCATTTCCGTTTTACCGCTCGGATCCCCTATGCGCGCAGTCCCGCCGCCGATGAGCGCGATGCCGACATTCCCCGCAGAACGCAGATGCCGCAGCGCAAAAAACGGAACCATGTGCCCGATGTGGAGACTCGGCCCCGTCGGATCGCAGCCGACGTAAAAAGTAATGGGACCTGAGTCCATGCGGGAAGAAAGAGAATCGATATCGGTGCATTGAGAATAAAATCCCCGCGCTTTCAATTCGGCAAGCGTGCTGTTCATACGTCATCCTTAATTATTAAAATCACATTTTCAAAAATACGTTTTCGATTTTATATGATTGAGGGGGGTTAAGACAAGAGCTCGCGATTTCGAGCAGTGCGGAGAAATCGCGAGCGTGTTAATAAAAGAAAAACGGCTTGGCCGTTTTTCGCCTCTCGACTTCATCGAGCAATTCCGAGCAGTGCGGAGAAATCGCGAGCGTGTTAATAAAAGAAAAACGCGCCAAGCGTTTTTTCAACTCTCGACTTAAAAAATAATTCCGAGCAGTGCGCGACTTGCAACGAGCACGAAGTGCGAAGTTCCCCGCGCAGGATTTTTTCGCGTCTTCCATCACACAGCGCGCCGTAAACGTCGCACTGTGTGTCCTCATAAGGAATTGCAGTCGGCTTTCATACCTTTTATTACATCCGAAAGGATGAGGTATAAAAGCCTCCGCACGGATAAAAGAAAAACGGCTCGGTCGTTTTTCGCCCCGCGACTTCATCAAGCGATTCCGAGCAGTGGCCGTTCGCGGTACATCCGTATACCGCTCACTACCGTATTTTTGCTTTGCAAAAATACGCGGCTGCTGTGCTAAGATGCGACACGGCATCCGTGCCGTGCATTGAATAAAGCGAAGTTCCCAGCGCCACTTGCAACGAGCGCGGAGCGCGAAGTTCCCAGCGCAGGATTGCTCGCGTTTCCTATCATACAGCCATTTCTTGACGCAAACCGCACTTTGGCGTTATATACTTACAAAGAATATGTACGGAGAATAATAAGCAGTGCCGAATCAAACAGCCGATAAAACGATACTGAAAGAATTAAGAGCGATAACAAACGATAAGACAAATTGGAAAACGGCAATCGATGATGTCGCACTAAAACTCGGTAAACACTATTCAGAAGATGTAAAAGCAAAAGCCTTGTGGCTCCTCGGTGAAATGGGATTATATTATCCTTCTCTCATACAACCGTATATTAAACAAATAGCCGACTATCTGAAGGACGACAATCCGAAACTGAGAGCGCGATCGGTAAACGCATTGGGACGAATAGGCAGAGCGGACAAAGCTTTAATACTTCCCTATTTCGAAGCATTGATAAAAATGTGTTCCGACACAGCGGAGACAGTACGACTTGCGTTTGTGTGGGCTTGTGAAAATATTGCAACGAATGCGCCGGAGTTCTTTTGCGACAAATTGGATTTATTTTATGCGTTGATATCGGATAAAGGAGAGCGAGTACGAATCGAAGCACCTGAAATGTTTCGAGTGATGGGAAAACGGCTGCCGCATTCCGTAGAGCCGTATTTGGAAAAATTGGAACGGTTTGCCGAACATGATCCGCATCCTGTTGTCCGTATTCACACGAGCGGTGCAATCCGCATAACGAAAAAAGCATTGGAGAAAAGCAAGCATGCCGCAGATGAGTAAGGGCGGAAAATATATTTTCGGCTGGTCGGTCATACGGGAAAACGGAAAAATAATTTTTCCGGCATCGGCAGTAGAAGAATATAAATTACAAAAAGAACGGTACATTTACATCGTTTCCGGCAGCAAACAGACGGGCGGATTTTGCGTAATGAGCGAACCGCTGCTTTCCCGCTCAAAGCTGAATCACATCCTGAAAGAAAATCCGAACCTTGCGGAAAGGAACGTAAAAGAGGGAGAATTGATTTCATACAAGGGAAGAAAATACGGTTGGCTTCCCCTAAAAGATAACGGAGTTCGACTTACGCCGTCATTGATGCGGACGCTGGATATAAAAGCCGGAGACAAATTATTGGCGATCCGAAGCAGCGACATCGCATTTACTTTAGGCGCCAAAGGCGCATTGATACAAAAAGCACTTGAATACGCGGGAGAAATAGCAGTTTTTTAAAACGATACATCGATCACAGAGGATAAAATTCAAATCCCGCAGTTCTGAGCTTATCGCCGATGCTGCCGTCCGTTTCGTCAACCGCTACGATATAATACGTCGTGCCGCTCGCTCTCGTTTCCGTCGTCACGGCGGCGGTAAAGCCTTTATCTTTCAGAGCGGCGACAAGCCTGTCGGCATTCGCTTTTTCCCGGAACAAGCCGAGCTGCAATCTGCGAAGCGAACTGCCGCTCCCCTGTGCGGCTGCCGCGCTTTGCCCCTGTCCGACTCCCGTTCGCGTCCCCTGCACGCCGGCAGAACCTCCCCTCTCGGAAGCGTTTTGCACAGACTGCGATTGACCGCTATTTTTTTTCGATTCCGTTTTTTGTACCGCAGCCGCTCCCGCATCTTTTTCGGTACTTGCAATTTTTTCTGCCCCGCCGGAATCGATTTCGGGGAGAGCCGCTTCTTTCCGCGGCAAAAAATACCAAAACGGCGCCGGAAGGAGCTGCACGCCGCCTTTTACGATTCCCGTTTCAAGCGATGCCGGGAATTCTTTTTTTAACGCCGCAGCATAGGATGACTCCCCCGTAAGATACCACAGCGTCAAAAGGATCGCTGGTTTTACGCTTGCCATCGACTTGAACGACATATACGCTTTCAGCATAGCGACGCTCTCATCCAAATCGGCGCTCACATTCGCACGGCAAAGGTCTGCCCAAAGCGCATAGAGTTTGATCCGCGCCTGAATCGCTTCGTCGTTCGAATTACGCACCGCCGAATTGAGATAGCGCTCCGCCGTCGTATAATCGCCTGAGCTTAGCGCACAGCGCACTGCATCGAGGACGAGCTGCTCCGACGATTTTTTCGGCATGCGGTCGGCATCGCCTGCGCTGATAGCGGCGGCTTCGGCATAAGAAGCGCGCGCATCGTCGAAACGCGCAAGCTGTTCCTGAAGAGAGCCGAAAAACGCATAGAGCGCGCGCTTTTCTTTCGGGTCGGAAACTTTCGGTAAGTTTTCCGCGATATACGCGATCGACGCGTCGACGTTCGGCTTTGCCGCCGCGGCATCGGCAACGGCGCGGGCCGTAAGCGGACGCGCTTCATCCGCCGCAAGGGGGAAAAGAAAAATTAATAATAATAAAACGGCAAACGAACTGCCTCGGCGCTTCATTTTCTTCCCGTCATCCGATTTTCGGCAGTATCTTTTTTGTCAACGCTTTCCGCATTTTTCAGCGCGTCCTTTGCCGCTTTCGCTTTTATCTTATCGATTTTTTTTGCCGCGATGCTTTTACCCTTGCCGAAGGAAAACGGCAGCGCGACAACGATACCAGCAACAAAGGATACGATGATCGTGATAAACACGGGTACGTTGTGAAACGTGTGAAAGATCACGTTGACGTCACAGACATTTCGGATATTAAATCCCGTAAACACCGCGATCAATACCGCAATCACTATAAAAATTATAAGACCAATCATAATCACCTCGCAATCGAGTTTAAAAAGCTTAGTAGAGATTGTACTTTAAAAAAGCCGCTTGTGCAATTCGCCGCATTGCCTCGTGCGAATCGCTTCTCTACAGCCTGAGTCCTGCACCTCTAAAAATCGACCGAGTTTTCACAGCTGTCCTTTAAACGTCTGACCCGAAAGCTCTGTCAAACGGAGCTCGACGAATTTTCCGATAAGCGATTTTTCAGCTTTAAATGCGACTCGCTCGTCCCGTTCCGTTTTTGCAAGGAGTTCCGCTTCGTCGTCGCGGCTCACCGATTCGACGAGAGCTTTTACCGTCGAACCGACTCGCTTTTGCATCTCTTCCGCTGTAATTTTAAGCTGCATATCGATGATTTTTTGGAGGCGCGCTTTTTTTACTTCGAGCGGAATTTGATTCGGCATCTTTGCCGCAGGCGTTCCTTCTCTCGGATTATAATAGTACATAAACGCATTTTCGTAGCGCACCGTCTTCATAAGATCGAGCGTTTCTTCGAAATCTTCATCCGTCTCTCCCGGAAAACCGAGCATAACATCCGTCGTAAGCGATACGTCGGGAAGCGCGGCTCTTATGCGGTCGACGAGCGAAAGATAATGCTCGCGCGTATAGCGCCTGTTCATCGCCTGCAATATCTTCGTCGAACCGTGCTGTACCGGCAGATGGATGTGGCGGCACAGCACATCGTTGTGCTTGATCGCATCGATAAGGGTATCGCTCAAATCTTTCGGATGACTTGAAACGAAGCGCACCCACTCTATCGGCGAATTGTTTTTTCTAAGATGATCGGAAATAATAATTAATAATTTTGCAAAGTCGGCATCCCCGTCGCAATACGAATTGACGTTCTGCCCGAGCAGCGTCACTTCTTTTACGCCGTACGATGAAAGCGCGTCGAGTTCCGAAAGCACTTCTCCAACGGGGCGCGACACTTCCCTCCCCCGCACACAGGGCACGATACAATACGTACAAAAATTATTGCAGCCGTGCATGATGGGCACAAAGGTCGAAAAAGCTCCCGGCTCGGCGGAAATCGGTGCGAAGGTATACGACGGCGAATCGTCGAGAGGAGCCGCCCTCACCCCCTTTTCCGCAGCTTCGATGATATCGCCGAAATATTTTTTTGCAAAAGTTCCGACAACGTAATCAATACACGGATACTCTTCTTTGAGCGATGCAAGAAGGCGTTCGGCCATACAGCCGGTAACCACAAGCGTAAGCGGCTTTGCGCCGTCGCGGACAAAAACCTCGGCCTTTTCGAGCGTCTTCGATTTTGCGCCGGGCGTCTTTTGCCGCAGAGCTTTCAATCCCGCGTACCAGCCGAGCCTGCCGAATATGCGGTTTTCGGCCGTCGCACGCACCGAACAGGTATTGATAACCGCGACGTCGGCGACTTGCGCGTCTTCGGCTTTTTGCCATCCGCGCGCGATAAACATCCGTTCGATCGATGCGGACTCGGCGATATTCATTTGACAACCATAAGTTTCAAAATAATACGTCATTTACATTCCACTTGCATTTTTCAAAAATAGTACCGCGCACGGATGCGCGGATTTTGCCGAGCGAGAATTCGCACCCTCTCTTTTGCTTCGAAGAGAATTCTCGTGTTGTGAAAAAACACGACGTTTTTTCACAACGATCTTGCCTGCGGCCGCTGACGCGGGAATCGGCGTACGCACTTGCTTCGCCTCATCATTTGGCAACCGTATGTTTCAAAAAAGTACGTCATTTACATTCCACTTTAATTTTTTTTGCATTCCGTTTGCGATCCGTATTCGGCATACGCATACGCATTGTGATTGTGGATGCTTTCGTAATTTTCCGCCTCGACGGAAAACCATGCGAAGGGTTTTGCAATCGGAAAAGAGCGCAGCGAAAGATACGTTTCGCGTACGATGTCTTCGGCAAAGCGCGGGTTGTCATACGCGTGTTCGGTCACCCATTTTTCATCCCGCCGTTTAAGCGCGGCATAGAGACCGCCCGATGAAGCGTTTTCGATGACGGCGATGACGTCTTCGATCCAAAAAAAATCCGAATACAGCAATTTTACGCGCACCGTACCCCGCTGATTGTGCGCGCCGTAATCGCTGATCGCTTTCGAACACGGACACAGCGTTGCAACCGGCACCGAAACAGAAATAAAAAAATCGCGCTCGGTTTTTCCGACGCTTCCTTCATACGCGCACATATAACTCATCATACTTTTCGTACCGGTGACAGGTGCGCTCTTTTCGATAAAAAACGGAAACGAAACGGTTCCGCAAGCGCGGGCGGCGAAAAGTTTTGAACGGATCTCGTCGAGCATGTCGAAAAAGCGATGCATCGAAATATCGAATCGATATTTGTGAAAGACTTCGATAAAACGGCTCATGTGCGTACCTTTGCAGTCTGCCGGCAAATCGACAAAGAGATCGACCGTCGCCGTCGTGTTTTGTGTTTTATTGATTTTATCGAGCACCGTCACGGGATAGTGCAAGCCCTTTACGCCGACTTTTTGCAGCGGCACACCCCGCGTATCCTTTTCGCTTTGCATATCGCGCATCGCAGCACGGGATATTTTTTCGTCAGCGCTCACGGCCTCTCTCCGCAGCTTCAAGCGTATTCTGCATGAGCATCGCAATCGTCATGGGACCGACCCCTCCGGGCACGGGCGTGATATACGATGCGACCTCTTTTACCGCATCGAAATCGACGTCGCCCGTCAAACGGAAACCGCTCTTTTTCGCCGCATCGGGAATGCGGTTGACACCGACATCGATGACGGCGGCACCTTCTTTTACCATATCCGCGCGGATCGTATTGGGCATACCAGCCGCCGAAATGACGATATCGGCATCCTTTGTGAGCGCTTTCAAATCTTTCGTTCCCGTATGACAGAGCGTCACCGTCGCATTGCAGTCTTTGCGCGACAAAAGGAGGGCGAGCGGTTTTCCGACGATATTCGATCGACCGACAACGACCGCGTGCGCACCCGAGGTTTCGATGCGCATCGATTTGAGGAGCACGACGATGCCGTGCGGCGTACACGGAAGCGGCGCATCACAGCCTATGACGAGCTTTCCGATATTGACAGGATGAAAGCCGTCGACGTCTTTTTCGGGCGAAATCGCAAAGAGTATTTTACGTTCGTCGATGTGCTTCGGAAGCGGCAGCTGCACGAGAATGCCGTGAACGCTCTCGTCGCGGTTGAGCGATCCGATAAGCGAAAGGAGTTCCGCTTCGCTTGTATTTTCGGGCAGCTCGACGGAACGGTCGTTCATACCCGCTTCCGAAAGCGCGTTCCGTTTGGCTCGCACGTATGAAAGGCTTGCGGGGTCGTTCCCGACGAGGATGACGGCGAGGCTCGGCTCAACGCCTTCCGATTTCAGTTCCGCAGTCCGAGAGGCAATACGTCCTCTGATATCCGCCGCCGTTTTTTTTCCGTCAATAATCACCGCACTCATCGTGTAACCTGCCCCGCTTTCCGCATCTTTTATCATTGATAAAACTGCTTGAAAAAGATATACTGAACAATATATCTTTTTTTATAAAAATATGCTATCTATGTGAGGAAAGATGAAACGCACCGTAGCGCTATGCTGTATATTATTTTTTTGCGCCGCCGCTTTTTTTGCCGCCGGCAAATCTCGAGGCGACGAATACGATGACGGTACGCAATTCCGCTATACGATGAACGGCGCCGGCGATCAATATATTCAGATTTCGATCATGCCGAGCTTTCCGCTCAATTTCAAAGGCAAGATGTATGTCGGAGGCGCTGCGGATCTCGGCTACCGGCGCTTTATTACAGGATTGTTTGCCGTCGGCGGCAATATCATGGTCGGCTACCATCCGACGCTCGGCAGCAATATCTTCAACTTTTGGCCGGTAACGGCAAGCGTCACGTTTCAGCCGTCCGTGTGGCGCTTCGAATTTCCTCTTTCGGTCGGAGCGGGCATCGCATTCGAAACCTATCAGAGCAGGAGATATTTTCCGGGCTTTGTGCTGCGGCCCGAAGTCGGCGTATTTTACCGTATGTCGGAAAGCTGGTCGTTCGGAATCGGAAGCGTCTTTTTGTGGATGCCGCAGTGGTACAAAGATCCGAGCTATAATTTCGACGGCCTCTTTTTGACGGCATCCGTTTCGGCACGGTACCATTTTTAAGGATTTTATATGAAACGCATATTCTCCGTTTTAATAATTTTTTGCGTATTCGCGTGCGCCGTTTTTTTTACCGGCTGCCAAGACGTCATCTTCGCCAAAATCATGGGCGAAGTCGAACTCGAAGATGCGACGATAACCGGCCGCGTCAATACGATCGTCCGTTGTAAGCTCGGTACCCAAGAGTACCTTTTTATCCAAAACGGCAGAGTATACGGGAAGCCTGCGAGTTCGGCTTCGCACGGCGACTGGAATTTGATGTCGGACGGACTGCCGAAACTTTCTTACGACTATTACAACAAAAAATTCAACGGTATCTATATCTATCAGCTTGCCGCAACGGAAAACACGCTCTATGCGCTCGGCGCCGAAATCGAAGAAAATACGGAAGAAGGCGAAAATATCGCCGGGAGCCGTTATTTGTATTATTTTAACGGAAGTACGTGGATCCGATGTAACGGAGAGGTTACCGGTACTTCGGGAAACACGACAACGATATTTTGCACAAATACGATCGCCGCGGCAAATCGAACGGCGTATCTCCGCAGGAACGGAACGGTGAGCAAACTGAGCGATTCTCCTTCGAGCAGCACATACATCGATAGCGCTGCGACAACTACAACCGCGTACATACCCGGCGCTTCAACCGTATCGGTTGTGTATGGCAGCGATAACAAACTCTATTTTTTTGATTCGTGCTCGGCAGCCTACACAACATACGTGTATTGGGCGAGCGGTTCGACTTTAAAATATTTGAATATCGCAACTACAACGGTAGGAGATTCGGTAAGCTGTTCTACAAACATCACGTCCATAGCCGCGACGAGCGATGCGATCATTTTGGGAACAAAGGGACGGGGTCTCGAAAAGACGACAAATACGAGCGGCGTCCCCGGCTCATCGCTCACGAGCTTTTCGACAAACGCAGATTCCGCGCTCGGCTCCCCGTACATCATCCCTGCGATGCTCTGCATCGACTCCGCCGCATCTGAAACGGGCGCAACGCTTTACGCATCTGCAGACTTCAAACGGAAATCGAGTACGAGCGGCGGCAACTACAAAGACATCGGTCTTTGGTCGTACTACCCGTCCCGCGGCAATTGGAACAGGGAATAGGTAAGCTGTTCTCGAAAGAAAGATAAAGAGACAGGGATCAATCGGAAATATGAAAAAGAACAAGCGCTGACGGTTTTTACGATTTTATATTAATGGGCAAAGTTACCTCTAAAAACTGCAGTTTTTAGAGGTTCCCTAATGTTTTGTTTCGGACTGTATATCCTCGGTATTTTTATGCTTAGGAGGTCGGCTTTAAGATTTTTCAATTTTGTCTTTATAAAATACAGTCCTAACACTGTATTATTTATTATAAATCCGGCATTTGTAATTATTAATTTATGTATTCTTTTTAATAAAAAAGCAGCGCTATTTGATGAGCCGATACGCTGATGCGGACAATGTACAAAATGCGATATTCGAAGTATTATTGAACCATGCCGCGAAATTACGTTACGGAGGCGATCGTTTTTTCGGTAAAGCCGCTCGGAGAACTTAACAGCTCGGTTTGCTTTTTGACAAAGGAACACGGCACGATCTACGCGACGCTCTACGGGGGGGCAAAGAGCAAACTGCGCTCCCTCGTTTCCGTTTGGAACGCGGGTACGGCGTATTTTTACTGTAAAGAAGCGGACAATTTCGAACGCAACGTAAAGATATCGGATTTCGATGTAAAACGCTATCACCTTTCGTTCCGCGAAAACCTCTACAAGTCCTATGCGGCCTCTCTCGCGGCGGAACTCGTCATCAAAACGAAGTGTGCCGGCAGTTTCGAATCGTGCTGGCGCCTCGCTTCGGGATTTTTCGACGGACTTGAAATCGCGCAGGGAAGCCAGTGCGAGCGGGGTCTCGTCCGCTTTTTATGGCGCTATATGGAACTGCTCGGCATTCAAAGCGACGCTTCATCGTGCGCGTCGTGCGCTCGCAGTTTTACCGCTGGAAATTTCGCAGGAGATGCGGTAGTATACAATGCGGTCGAAAACGGATTTTTCTGCCCTTCGTGCGCCGACCGAAACGAAAGCGCGCACCGCTTTACGCTTTCTTTAGGTGCTGTACGCTACCTCGACGCGGTTTCGCGTTTAAGTCCGCACGACTCTCGTGCACTCGAACTGTCGGACGGAGCGCTCGGTGAGCTCAAACGGCTCGTCTTTTTTCTTTCGGAACAGGCGGCCGGCACAAAATTACAATCGCTTGCAACAGGGATGGGTATATTATGAAAGCGACGGATATCATTGCAAAAAAGCGCGGCACCTTTGTCCGCAGCGAAGACGGAACGCAAAAGATCGCACAAAGCACCGCTCTCACACGCGAAGAGATCGCGTTTATGGTTTCGGGCTATGTCGAAGGGACGATCCCCGATTATCAAATCGCTTCGTGGCTTATGGCGATCTATTTCAACGGCATGACATTCGAAGAGACGGGCATGCTCACCGACGTCATGCTCCGCTCCGGCGATGTCATCGACTTGAGAGCTGCCCGTCTTTCCGGCCCCTTTGTCGATAAACATTCGACCGGCGGTGTCGGAGACAAGATTTCGCTCCCGCTTGCGCCGATCGCGGCGTGCTGCGGCATACAGGTTCCGATGATGAGCGGGCGCGCGCTCGGCTATACGGGCGGCACTCTCGACAAACTCGAATCGATCGAAGGCTACCGCACCGATCTCACTCCTGAAACCTTTGCAAAACTTATCGCTAAGACCGGCTTTGCGATGACGGGGCAGACGAAAAAGATCGTCCCCGCCGACAGGCTTTTGTACGCGCTCCGAGATGTGACGGGAACCGTAGAATCGGTGTCTCTCATCACGTCGAGTATATTATCGAAAAAGGTTGCGGAAGGAAGCGACGCGCTCGTCTTCGATGTAAAGTGCGGTTCGGGCGCATTTATGAAATCGATGTACGATGCGGAATCCCTCGCTCTCTCGCTTGTAAAAACGGCGTTCGCTATGGGCAAAAAAGCGTCCGCTTTCATCACCGGCATGGACACGCCGCTCGGAAAAAAAGTCGGAAACTTTCTCGAAATCGAAGAGACGATCGAGTGCCTCGAAGGACGCGGACCCGAAGACGTTATGGAAGAAACGTACGCGCTTTGCAGTGAAATGCTTTTGCTTGCAGGGAAAGCGAAAACGGAAGCGGACGCCCTCGCTCAATGCAAACAAGCAGTCGAATCGGGAGCTGCCCGCGAAAAGTTTTTACAAAACGTCGAAGACCAGGGCGGAAATCCTGCAAAGCTCCTTTCGGAAATCGGAAAGAGGCGGTCGCCCCATCATACGGTACTCGAAGCTCAAACAAGCGGCTTTCTCACGCTCGACTCTCTTTCAGTCGGCCTTGCGGGGATCGATTTAGGCGTCGGGCGAAATAAAACGAGCGATGCCGTATGCCCCGACGCGGGCTTTATCGTGCATGCGAAAACGGGAGACTTCGTACACAAGGGGGATCGCATCCTCGACCTATACGGAAAAGACGAAGCGTGTCTTACGAGTGCGAAGCGCAAAATCGAAGATGCCCTCGCCTACTCCGACACGGTTCCCGATAAAAAACCGCTTATCCTAAAAACGATACGGCAGTAAAAAATTGACCACATTGATAAAGGATTGTGATTTTGAAAGAATGGCATAAAAAAGAGGTATCGAGGGAAGCGGTAAAAGCGCTGTGTGACTTGTACGATGTCGACGTGCTCACCGCTTCGATTATGGTGCGGCGCGGCATTACGCAGGCGAACGACGTGCTGTATTTTAAAGAAAGCGACCTGCGCTTTTTGCACAACCCTTTTTTGTTTTCAAATATGGAAGACGCGGTCGACCGCATTACGAGTGCAAAAGAAGAGGGCGAAAAGATATTGATTTTCGGCGACCGCGATGTCGACGGCGTAAGCGCGACGGCCATCCTCTACACGTATTTGCAAAGGAGCGGCTATGACGTTTCGTGGCGGCTTCCCGTCGGAGACGATGCCTACGGTCTTTCGATGCAGGCGGTCGACGACTTTGCGAAAGACTACGGCTCGCTCATCATAACGGTCGACTGCGGCATTTCGAACGCGGCGGAAATCGAGCACGCGAGAGAGCTTGGCATCGATGTCATCGTCACCGATCACCACAATCCTCCCGAAACGCTTCCCGATGCCTCTGCGATTCTCGACCCGAAAGTAAAAGATTCGGGCTATCCCTTTGCCGATATTTCGGGGGCAGCGGTTTCGTACAAACTCGTCGAAGCGCTCCGCTTCAGCGAATCGGAATTGTACAAAGCGGAGATCGCGCTTTTGAACGTGAGGCCCGCCGAAACGGAAGGCGTATACATCGACTGCGTAAAAGTGCAAAACCTCGTCCGTACGGCATCCCTTTCGGAGCATATAAGGGGCGGGGGCATATCGATAGCACAGACGAAACTTCCCGAATTTTTGAAAGGCGCGCAGATTTTTACGTGGAACGAAGAAGCGGTCAAAAAACAGCTTTCGGACATATTCGGACGCGGCGTCGAATTCAATACGGCAGATCTCCGTCCGGAAGTTTCAAAACTCATCCCCTCTCTTTCGCGCATGAGCCTCCTCGAAGCGAAGGACGCTTCCCGCATCGCAAAATACAGCTCGCAGCCGATAAGCGAAATCGACGGTTTTTACAATATATTCGTAAGTTTTGCCGAAAAGAAAATGGAAACGAAGCAAAAGCTTGCCGACCGGCAAAACGATCTCGAACTCGTCGCCGTCGCCGCGATCGCCGATATCATGCCGCTAAAAGACGAAAACAGGATCCTCGTGAGGGCGGGATTGGACGCGATGAACGAAGGGAATGTTCGGCCGGGACTCGCCGAATTGTTTTCGCGTCTTTCCGTCGCGGGAAAAAAGATAAGCTCTTCCGATCTGTCGTGGACGGTCATCCCTGCTCTCAACGCCGCAGGCCGCATGGGACAGTCGAACGCCGCCCTCGAAATGCTCATCTCGCCCGACGCCGCCGTGCGCGAAAAGAGAGCTGAAGAGATCATCGAGCTCAATGAAAAAAGAAAAGTTTTCGTCGGAGACGCGGCGAGTGTGACGGCGATCCAAGCGGAAGAAAGCTTTGAGCGCTGCGGAAAAAAACTCTGCACCGTCGTCGACGAGCGGATCAATAAAGGCGTTACGGGCATACTCGCTTCGCGCCTTATGACAAAATACAAAGTGCCTGCGATCGTCATCACCTTTATCGACAGAGACACTGCCGTCGGTTCTATGCGGAGCTGCCGCGGTCTCAATGCGACGGACTTTCTCGCTTCACTCGGCGATATCTTTATAAGCTACGGCGGACACAACTGCGCGGCGGGCTTTTCGTTCCCGCGGGAAAAACTTCCGCTTTTTACCGAAAAACTGAAAAACGCGGTTTCGCGCATAGCGCTCGATTCCGAATCGGATACCATCGACGTGGACGCGGAACTTCCTGCAAATTACCTTTCACCCGCAATCCTCTCGGTTGTCGACGCGTTCGAACCCTTCGGCGAAGGCAACCGCGAAATCGTTTTTTTATCGAAAGCGCTTCCCGTATTCGATGTATCTCTCGTCGGCAAAAGCGAACGGCGTCATTTGAAAATCACGTTCGACTGCGGAAAATATAAATTCCCCGCGCTCTTTTGGGGCGAAGGAGAGCGGCTCGGACGCGACTTTAACAAGGGCGATGCGCTCGACGTTTTGTATTCGATGAACAGAAATACTTTCAACGGCTCGGTAACGCCGCAGATGATAATCACCGATTTCGTTCGGTCGGGAGAACACGGATATGCATAAGTTTAAGAGCATCTCGGAAAAATCGCTTCGTGCAATTTTTTCAAAATTTTTCCGTATTGCGATTTTTGCGCTTCTCTGCGCGTCGTATACATCAGCGGATACGGCTTCGTTTGAAGGAAGTGCGTGTACGCTCGACGTGCAGTACAATTCCAAAGCCGAGCCGGGGGACGCGATCGTCGTCCGGATGACGCTTCGGGGAAAAGAGCGAAAGCGAGCCGTCAAAGACACGATCGCCCGGGCGGAACTTCGCACCGAAACGAAAAAAATCGATTCGGCACAATTTTTTTATATCAATCAAAAAGCGAAAAAGCAAAACGTACAGGAGCTTTTAGCATACGTACCGGTTTCGATGTGGGTTTCCGACGGAGCATATACGATCAAAGTCATCTACAGCGCATTCGGTGCGGAAGCCGAAGAGTTTACGCTTCCTCTCACCGTTATTAAAAAAGACTTTATCAGCGAAACGATAGCGCTCGATGCGCGGAACACGGGGATCAGAACGAATACGAGTCCCGAGCGCATAGCACAGAGCGAAAAGCTGAACGCGCTTTTGAGGACGGTCATCCTTTCCGACGTTTACACGGTAAAGCCCTTTGTGCCGCCCGTCGCACAGGACACGAGGAGGACATCGCTTTTCGGAGAGCGGAGAACTTTCCGCTATTCGGACGGAAAATCGGCCGCATCCGCTCACTACGGCATCGATTACGGAGTTCCCGAAGGCACAAGCGTCGCCGCCTGCGCCGACGGAAAAGTCGTCATGGCGGAAAACCGCATAACGACGGGCTTCAGCGTCGTCATCGCCCATGCGCCGGGCTTATACAGCCTCTACTACCACTTGAGCGCTTTAAACGTCAAAGAAGGACAGAACGTCAAACAGGGAGATGCGCTCGGACTATCGGGCAAAACGGGGCTTGCGACCGGTCCTCACCTGCACTGGGAAGTGCGGCTCAATATGTGCGCCGTCTCTCCGGACTTTTTTACCGGCGATTACGCGTACACGAAACAGCAATAAACGATTCACAGCCGCGCGGTGTCAAGCCGGTACTGTTGGCACGGCACAGTTGCGCATTTTTATTAAACGATGTATGCTGTTTTTATGTATCTCTTTTTGATTGTCTTTATGCCGCTTTCGCTCGTATGGTATCTTATACGTGAAAAAGATAAAGCTGTTATCCCCGTCGCGATCGCAGGGGCGCTTTCGTCGATCGTATTTTGCGCATTCAAAGCGTTTTTTTCTTTTTCATACCGTACACCGCGCGCAGGATTTTTCGTAAACTACGTATATATTCTGCTCGCCTACACGCTTATTCCCGTCGCCGCAGTCTATCTCGTTTTTTTAGTGCTTTCCAAAGATGACGACACCTTCCTTGTAAAATCATACTTTCCTCTTTTATGTGCTTTTTTTTCGGTATATCTTCCGTATACAGTGCTTTCCGGCAGCCGCTCGGCGTATTCGGCGTTCGAGCTCTTTTGCAAACCCGTACTCTATACGGCGATGCTCGTGTCTTCGGCAATCTGCGTTTTTTTTCTGTATCGGAGGGGAACGACAGGAAAGCGCTTATTCATATGGATACTTGCACTTGCCCTTTCTCTCTTCGTGCCTGCAGCAATCGAAGCGGCATGGTTTATCGGGCTTGCATTTTTTGTACCTCTTGCGCTTTTTGGAGCATACGTATTTTTTTCAGCTTGCGGAGCCGCTCACTTTTTGCGCGGCGATTTTCAGGAAGAAAGTATTTCGATTTTTTTGCCGAAAAAATCATTCGTTAAAATTATACAGCGAGTAAATCTTCAGATTTAGGAGCTGTATAATTAGTGCGCGAGAGCGCACACGTTGATTCGCGAGTTTTGATTCGAAAACTCGAAGTTAAATTGAACGGCGCCATTTCAGACGTTCAATTTTAACTTTCCTTAAAATTCAACAGTCGAACAAAATATCAATTTTGGAGACTGTTGAATTAGTGCGCGGAAGCGCACACGTACATCCGCGAGTTTTCGAATGAAAACTCGAAGTTAAATTGAACGGCGCTGTTTCAGACGTTCAATTTAAACCTCCGGTTATTGTTTGCATAGAAAATCGTGGAGCGTTTCACGTCCTGGTGAATGCACGGATGATAGAGGCTGCCGCTTGCGTTCAACGAATCTTCAAGGCTTCTCAGCCCGTTCGGATATACAAGCCGTGCATACACCATGATGACGAACTGTTGCCTCGCTGAAAATCCCTTGCAGTATTTATCTGCATCTGTATCGGCTACAATTTTTTCAAATCGAGGTCTCTCAATGAACGATAGCAACTGTCCCGGTTTTGTGTTATACTTATTCATATCTGTAATTCCTTATGTGATATTGTTTTGTGTGGTAACTTAACTATATCACCGATTACAGACTTTAAAAAGTCTCTATGTTATCTTGGCAGCTGTGAAAAAGGTTCTCAAAAATTGATGAAAAAATGGGCGGGAGATACAATAAAAGATGGATGTTTCCATTATCATCGTAAACTACAATACGTGCGAAATCACAAAAAACTGTCTCCTGTCAATATATGAAAAGACAAAAGAGATTAACTTCGAAATAATTGTCTCAGACAACGGTTCCAAAGACGGTTCTCAGGATATGATCCGCACGGAATTCCCGGAAGTCAATTTAATAGAAAATAATGCAAATCTCGGCTTCGGAACGGCAAATAACCGCGCCCTTGCCGTCGCCAAAGGAAAATACGTTTTTTATTTGAACAGCGATACGATTTTATTAAACAATGCGGTAAAAATATTTTTCGATTACTGGGAAAATGCAGTTGATAAGGATACAATCGGCGCACTCGGGGCAAACCTGCTCGATACACAGGGGCATATCATTCATTCATACGGAGACTTTCCCGATATCGACTCCGTTATGAAAGATACGATAAAAGCCCTGTACGGGACGTCTAAACTTACACTCCTCAATGTTTTATTTCGAAAGCAGATATCCTCGTACAATCAGAATTCGTCGGAAAAAAAGATACTGGGAGAAGTAGATAGTATAATCGGTGCGGATCTTTTCTTAAAAAACGATGAACATGCATATTTTGACGAACATTATTTTATGTACTGCGAAGAAACGGATCTTCAATACCGGCTTGCGCGGCAAGGAAAAAAGCGGCTTTTAATCGACGGTCCCAAGATTATTCATCTGAACGGCGCGTCATCAAAAAAAGAGATGCCGGATACTGTTCGCATATTTTCAACTTTTTCTTTTATCAATTATAATTTATCGAGGATTTATTTTTTTCGAAAACACGGCGCAAACCGTTTTAAAATTTTTATTATAAAAACGGCATTATTTTTCATCTGGTTGAATCCGCTCCTGTTCTCAAAAACAAAACGCTATATACCGAAACTGTTTAGGACATAGTCTGACAAAATCCTAATTTTAGGATATACTTCCATATCGGCTTAGAAGGGAATCGGATGCAATAAAAGCAGCCCCTGCAGATAACGGACAATCGATGAAATCTTTTTTGAAAATATTTACGATCCTTACTCCCAAACAGATGCGTATGTGCTTTATACTCATCTGCTTTATGTTTATCGGTGCGGCCTTTGAAGCGGTCGGTATCGGAGCGCTCTACCCGCTTATAAATATCATCGGCCGACCGGACTGGCTTGAAAGTCACAAAAAGATTTTCGATATCGTTTCTGTTTTCGGAATAAAATCGCATCGGAGCTTTATCGTCTTTTGTGCCGGAGCGCTTATCGCATTTTATTGTGCAAAAAGCCTTGCGCTCATTATTCAAACCAAACTGCACTTACGCTTTTCGCTTGAAAATCAAAAAGACTACACCGAGCGCCTCTACGCCTATTATTTACGGAAACCGTATCTCTACCATGTAAGCATCAATTCTTCCGTGCTGCAGAGGAATATAACGGCGGGAGGACGCATCGTATTCGCCGACATCCTCGTCTCCGCGCTTTCGGTCATAACGGAATTGATAACGGTTTTTATCATCTGGATCATGCTGCTTGTAATGGATTGGATCATCGCGCTCGCATCTCTGTGCGTCATCGCGCCGCTCATCATATTGATTTTAAAATATTTCAGAAAACGCATCACCAGACAGGGTGAAATTCAAAACGTCTGCATGGCCGACTATACGAAATGGCTTTTGCAGGGTTTGGGTTCCGTCAAAGAAACCAAAGTGATGCAAAATGAAGATTACTTTTGCAAAATGTTTTCCGCTGCTTATGCGAAATATTCCGATACCACGCGGCAATTTATGTTTATCGATAAGCTTCCCCGCATCATCGTCGAGCTCACGGGAGTATGCGGCATACTCCTGCTCGTGATCGTAAAAATCATGGCGGGAGTCGCACCTCAAACGATCGTGTCCTCTCTCGGCGTTTTGGGGCTTGCCGCGGTACGCCTCATGCCGAGCGTCAACAGGATCATCAGTCTGTTCAACACTATCAAATTCAATATGCCCCTGTTCAACGAAATGTACGACGACTTGCTCTCGATCAAAAACGAAAAAGATAAAGACGAGCAAAACCGTTCGCACGCGACGGCAGGAAAACTGCAGTTCAAAAAAGAAATCGAAGTGCGTGATCTGACATTTTCGTATCCGAATACGGAAAAGCCCGTCTTTAAAAATATTTCGTTTACAATTCCGAAGGGAAGCTTCGTCGGAATCGTCGGCGCATCGGGCGCGGGAAAGACGACCTTTGTCGATATACTGCTCGGACTTCTGCCGCCTGAAAGCGGAGCGATCCTCGTAGACGGAAAAAATATGTACGACGATATTTCGTCGTGGCTCTGCAATATCGCGTATGTGCCGCAATCGATCTATTTGATCGACGGTTCGATCCGCGAAAATATCGCGCTCGGCATCCCTGCGGACAAAGTTTCCGAAGAACGCATACGCACGGTATTGAAAATGGCGGAACTTTCCGATTTTGTCGAAACGCTGAGCGAAAAAGAAAATACGCGGGTCGGAGAGCGCGGTGCGCTTCTTTCCGGAGGACAAAAGCAGCGCATCGGCATTGCGCGTGCGCTGTATTCCAGTCCGTCCGTCCTTGTTCTCGACGAAGCGACGAGCGCTCTCGACAACGAAACGGAAAAAAGCATAACGTCAACGATATTGAAACTGAAAGGTGAAATAACGATCATTTCGATAGCGCATCGGCTTTCGACGCTCGAAAACTGCGATTTTAAAATCAAAATCGAAGGCGGCAGGGCTTTTCGAGTATGAGTTTTCCTTATTCCAAGTACGGTTGATCCCGTCGTCGAAACGGCTTATATATGCCGGAATGCTTTTATGACGACGGGACGATTTATAACATAAAAATATCCGGAGCAACAACTATGGCAAATATTACAATCAACGGACTTTTCTACAGCGACAGACTGACCGGCATAGAACGGTTTGCGCATGAAATCACAAAACGCTTGGACGCGCTTGCATCCCCGAACGAATTCTCTCTTATACTTCCGCCTGCAGCATCGACAGAGATTCCCCCATTCAATAATCTGCACACCGTCCGTCTTTTTACGACTCCGTTTTTTTCAATAAATAAAATCAAACTCTATCTCTATCTGCTTGCAAATCCTTCGGTTTGCCTCGACTACGGAAACAGAACACCGTTTTTGGGACACAATATCGTTTTTTTACATGACATCTATTGCCGGGTCTTTCCGGAAGATTTTCGTACGGCAAAAGACAAATATATCATGAAGAAAACGTGTAGGATGTATAAGCGCATCGCCAAAAAAGCGCGCCTCATCTGTACCGTGTCGCACTTCAGTAAAAAACAGATCATGGATTACTACGGCGTACCGGAAGAAAAAATCCGCGTCATCTACTCGGGATCGAATCACATGGATACGATACAAGCGGATGAAAGCGTCTTTGAAAAGATCGGCGGATTGAAAAATAAAGAGTTTTATTTTACGCTCGGAAGCCTTTCGCTTCGAAAAAATCTCAAGTGGATCATGGAGCATGCGGAACTTTACCCGAACGAGCTTTTCGTCGTTTCAGGCGCGATGCTCAAAAACGTTATCCCTCCCGAACTTGAAAAAATAAAATTATTAAAAAATATTATTCTCGCAGGCTACCTTTCAGACGGCGAAGTAAAGGCACTCATGCAAAAATGCAAAGCGTTCGTGCTGCCGTCGTACTTTGAAGGCTTCGGATTGCCGCCGCTCGAAGCGCTTTCCTGCGGCGCACCTGTCATCATTTCGAATGCCGCAAGCCTACCCGAAATATACGGCGATTGCGCGCACTATATCGATCCTTTTAAGCCGGACGCCGATTTGGACGCGCTCCTTGCAGAACCCGTTTCCTCCCCTGATCCTCTTTTTGAAAAATATTCGCTCAACAATTCGGCAAAAAAATTATATGAGATTTTAAAAGAAATCGAAGGCAATCGATAAATTCAAAACGAGGAAAATATAAAAGGTACCGCGAGCGGTATAATAATAACGAGATGAATCATTAAAAACGCAAAAACATATCACAGAGAGCCGGCGCTCCCTCATTTAGTGATAATCCGTAATCGTTACTTCATAAGCTTCATTAAGACGATTACAGACGGGTTTGATAGCCTTTGTTACGGCGTACAGAGCGCCGGGGTATTGAACTCTCCGCCCGAATCAATTTTGTCAACCGATAAATCTTGCCGCTTCAATTACGCCTTCACCGTTTTCCCTAATGGCGAGTGTGTCAGTAGGAAACAGATCGGTGGAACCTACGAACAGATAGTCGATGTGCCCGTCAGCGATATTGATCGAGAAAAAAGATAGCGTGTTAAGAGATTCTGTGCTGTATTCTGTACCGAACTCTTTTATAATATAAGAACGAAGCTCTTTCTCCCGCACAGGAAGACGCACAATCAATGTGTGGAAATCCGCAAACCGTTTTTCTACTGCAGCGGAATCGTTTTTGTTACACATAAGATATATATGCAAAGTTTCGCCGTTCCACGGTATTTCACCCTCCAACCATTTATCGTATCGCCATGTGAATACACACAACTCGTCCGTCAGCGTTTCGGGAACTTCCTCTGTAGACGCAGACGTTACAGCAAGCAGTATACAGGTTACTACAGCCCCCAAAAATCGGATACGTTTTTTTATTCCCAAGTTCATACATAACCTTGCAAATACAATATAATACGAATATCTCATGTACGCTATAAAAAATTGTTAATCAGATTTAGTTTTCAAAAAACTCCAACCAATGCCCGTCGGGGTCTTCGAAGGTCAGCAGCTTGCCGTAAGGTTCTTCTCTGATATCTCCGATCAATTTGACGCCGAGAGAAACCAAATGCCGACGCATTTCTTCAATGTCATTTACCTCGAACATAATTCTCGTTTTTACAGATTGTACCGATCCTTTTTCCGCAGGTCGTTGCAGCAGGGCGAACGACGTTTCTCCTAAATCGAATTCCGCCCAAGCACCGTCCTCTTCAATGAACTTAAGTTCAAAACCGATATTTTGATAAAAGCGGATCGATTTTTTTATATCGCTTACATAAATCCAACAGGCATATATTTTTTGTATCTTCCTGTTCGTCGCCATTTTGATTTTCCTTCCACGCGCCCCGCGTATCTAACCCAGTTTGCCTTCCATCATTCCAACCCATTCGGCATCCGTTTTTATCAGCCGGTTCTTTTTTAAGTTTTCCTTCATAATCCATTTGATATGCTTACTGTTTTTTTTCAGCAGCTTTTCAAAAGCCTTTTTTCCTTCAGCAGGCGCATGAACAATTGCAACGCTCCAGCCGTATCCGAGCGCCTTTTTAAGCGCATCTTCTTCGTCGGTGAGCTTATCGCTGTGAGCAAGCGTTTGCGTAATTTCATCTAAAACATATATCACTTGAACGGCTATTGTTTTATCTTTCAGCAGCTCCGGCTCACACAATCCTGCGACAGCAGCTCTTTTTTCGTAACCGTTTCCGTTTTTTAAATTCGCGATATTTATTAAAGTTGCCGTTATATCTTTCTTGGCCAATTCCTGCACGGCAATCGCAACCGCTTCCCGAATACGCCAACTTTTATGGGACGCATAACGGGTAATAAAATCGATTGCAGCCTTGTTGTCGTTTTGATGATACAGCGCGTATGCAACAATACCGCACATTCCGACAAATTCGTCGGGAGAATTTTCGGTATCATTTCGGATAAGCGCCAAGCATTCGCGTATTTCATCTTCCGTTGCCGTTTTTGAAAAAGAATACAGCAATTCCAAATTGGCTCTCGGACCGGGAAGATGCGAATTTTGTTTAAGCTGTTGAATCGTGTTCATATGTACTCCACTTTGCTTTCTATTTTAATTTTTTAATTGCGCGATTTTCGACCAATGTTTTCATTTGGGTAATAGCCGTTTTGTTAAGCTGAATGAGCCGTTCACTTTGCGAAAGGCCTTGTTTTATAAGCAGAGCATTTATGCTTTCCAAATTGCTGAGTACGACCAACTGTTCAAGCCCTGCATAGTCGCGTATGTTGCCGCTTTTGCCGCCGTTACGCTCGCGCCACTCTTTGGCGGTAAGTCCGAACAACGCCGTATTGAGCAAATCCGCCTCATCGGCATAAATAAGAGCCGCCTGATGCTTGCTTACCTCTTTCGGGATAAGGGTTTCCTTTATAGCATCGGTGTGGATGTGATAATTGATTTTTGCAAGGGTACGCTGCAAATTCCATTCAAGTTTGAGGCGGTTGTTTTCATCATCTTTCAACCGTTGAAATTCTTTGATGATATAGAGCTTAAACTCTATCGAAATCCACGAGGCAAACTCTAAGGCAATGTCCTGATGTGCGAAAGTTCCTCCATTGCGTCCCGATTTAGAGACTATGCCGATGGCATTGGTGGTTTCTATCCATCGTTTGGGAGTGAGAACAAAACTATTCAATCCCGCCTGTTTCCTAAACCCCTCGAATTCGAGGGGTTTAAAATCGGGATTGTTAATAATTTCCCAAAAGCCCAGTAATTCTATCGTATTACGATTCCGCAGCCAATTCTGTATGATAACGTCAATATGCTCAGGGTCTTTGTACCGAGCGATATCCGTCAGTGAAATATAATCATTGCTTTCATGTTTGTAAATTACGATTTCATTTCCCTGTACGTTTATTTTCCTGTTCTGTGCCATTTCATTCTATCCATTATCCATTACATACCGACTGCAAATTATTTTATCGCACGCGTCGCAATGAACGACGGGATGTGCAGTTCGTGCAGGCGGCCGTCGCCGTTCGTGTCTTCGTATATATCGGTGAGCGTAAAGCCTGCACGAAGCTGTCCGCCGATTTGTTCGCTTACTGTATGAGAAAATTGCCAACCGCTGTCCGATTCTTCAAGCTGTTTGCGGTGTACTTCGTAAATGAGCGGATTAAACGGAAGAGCGTTGATAATCTTTTCTTCTTTTTGATCGACAATATAGTTTATGCCGATATCAAGTCCGCACAGCAAAACGCCGCCTTTTTTAAGCACGCGGAAACATTCGGCAAATACCGGCTCGACCTTTTCGATATAGCAGTTGCTCACGGGATGAAAAATAATATCGAAAGATGAATCGGCGAAGGGCAGCGGTTTTGACATATCCGCGCGCACGATGTTTATGCGATAGTCTTCGCGTTCGGCAACAACGCGTTCCGATTCAAGCTGTTTTTCCGAATAGTCAAGCACTGTGCATTCCGCTCCGGCGGCGGTAAAAATCGGCATTTGCTGACCGCCTCCCGACGCGAGCCCCAAAAGCTTTTTGCCTTTTAAATCGCCGAACCATTCGCGCGGCACCGGTTTTGTCGGTGTCAACACTACAGACCATTGTCCGTTTTGCGCCTGCACAAAGGTTTGATGATCGACGGGCTTTCCCCATTCCCAGCCTTCCGTAATCCATCGGTCAATGACCGCCGCGTTCGCGTCTTGATAAGTCTTCATGATCACCTCTCATAAAACCCGCAATTACCGAACCTGTTCAAAAGAAGCACCGTTCCAGCGATACTCGGTTTGCGAAACGGTTTCGCTTTCCGTTTCATACTTATCGTTCTCTTTTCCGTCTTTCGTTATCTCGATAATAATATTCTTTCGACCTTTTTCCGAAGCGCTCCATTTTTGATTATACACATCGTAAGCTTTATTCGGAAAAATGAGTTTTGTTTTTTTGTAGTAATACCCCTCCCAAAAAGAGCCGGCTGAAATTATCGGTGAAAATGTATTATCTTCATTGAAAAAATAAAAATCGCATATACAACTGCGGCCCGATCCGTATCCGAAAAAGTTTGAAAACAGTATAACGGGATTTTTTATAGGAAGTTCAAGATCGGCAACAACGGCAATATCTCTCGGTCTATACGGATGTCCTTTTTCTTTCGGTATAAAACTGAGACCTTTCAGTTCCGAAACGGCGCCGCCTTGTATCAGCAAAAACGTATCGTTTGTAAATACATATTCATCAAAATCCTCCGCACCGTACGGAATGCGGTAAAACGCTTGATATGTTACGTAATCGATTTTTCCGTCCGCATTTATATCACCTGCGGCATATTTTGACGTAAGCCAGCGTCCGCACATAAAGCCCGTGCCTTTACCGCATGTAATTTTATACCAATACGATAAAGCACCTTCGGCGAGCAAAGGCGGCACATCGCATTTTTCTATAACGGATACAACATCGCCTGCATTCAGCTGAAAAAGCTTTGCATATCCGCTTCCCGCTCCAGAGCGGACGTTTACCGCATTACCCGTAACGATACATCGCGTATCTTTATACGTAAACCCCTGATAATACAAATCGGTGTCGGTATTTTGTGCATACGCGCACATACATACAACGCACATAGCGGCAAATAAACCGGTCTTTTTCATCGGTCTTGCTTCCTCCGAAAAATATTTATACTTTAAGTACGTATACGTGCAAGATTACCGAAAAACCGGCAGCGGCGATCGTAAGCCGCACGCTTTTACTGCAGCGGTGCGAAGTATCCGCTCTCGTCCCTGCCGCTCCGGTTCATAAGATAGGTTTCGGCTTCAATCGGCAAAAACGCGCGCCCCATATCGGTGTTGAGTGAAGACATATACGAAAGCTGATAGCGTCCGACGGGAAGGTTCCGCAAATCGTCGACGACGGGAGCAAGTCCTTCCTGTCTGAAAACGTAATAGGATTTGCCTTTCGTGTTCTCTTCGAGGTAAGCGATTTCGGGATCGGCGGCGCCCTGCGTAAGAAGGACGGGCGAAAAAGCGATCGAATTGTTATTGAAATATGCGGTAAGTTCGGAAAGTCCGTACTTTTTAAAAGCGTTTTGCGTCACGCGTCCCGCGCTTAAAAACACGACGGCGCGTTTTGCTTCCGCGTTTATGAGATCGTTTGCGGCAAGACGCAGGGCGAGGTCGAGGGGCACTTCGGCCGAAACGGGCGTTTTTAAAACGTTTATGCCGAATTTTTCGGCCGCGCGCGGAGAGCCTTTATATTCCGTTGCGGGAACGGCACCTGCACAGACGATGCGGAGCGTCCCCTCGCCTTTCATCGCAGATGAAAGCTCGCGCACGGCGTTTTGGATTTGAGCTTCGTAAGCCGCGCTTTCTTTCGACCTGTCGATGATGATCGTAAGGTCTTCGATTTTATTGTTCGACGCGGCACCGATAAGTTTTTGCTGCAAGACGGGACTCTTTCCTTCCGTCAAGTAAAAATTTTCTTCGCCGAGACCGACGACGCTTTCGCGGCGGCGGTTTTCGACGGAGAGTTCGACGACAACGAGCGGAAATCTATCGGCATTGACGCGTTCGATCTGTACGAAAAGTCCGCCGACAAGCTCCTGCATCTTCGTCATCACATACACTTCGTTCGATTTCATATCGGTGACGAGGACGTTACCGTTCGCATCGGGCACCGCGCTCGTCAGGCGCGACGGAGCGTTTCCCGTTTTCGCGCTTTCGTATGTCGCTCCCGTTTCGAGGTCGACCGAAATCACTTTGTTCGAATCACAGACGACGAGAAAGTCGTTCCACGCTTTCATCGATTCGGGAAAGCGGAAAGTTTTTTCCCTCACCAGCGTGCGGATGAAGTTGCCTGCAGTATCGAATTGATAGATGCCGCCGGTCACGTTGTCTGCAACGTAGATGCCGCCCGAAACGGATGCGATGCCGGTAGGTCCCTGAAAGCCGGCAAATCCGTTTTGCGCCCTTCCGAAATAAAAGAGCGCGTTTCCGTCTTTATCGAATACGTCGACGCGGCTGTTTCCGTAGTCGGTCACGTAGATGTTTCCGTTTTCGTCTTCGGCGAGATATTGCGGGCCGACGCATTGACCGACGCCGCGTCCCTTCGAGCCGATATATTTAATAAATTTTCCGTCGGGGTTCAAAAGCGAAAGCCTGTCGCCCGCACTTTCGCTGACGAGCATATTGCCGCTTTGAAGCGCAATCACGTCGAGCGGCCGATCGAATCCGTTGATCGGTCCTTCGGCGCGGCGCACGACGGTGCCGTTGACGTTTATCTTCAAGAGTTCGTTGGAACCGTAAGCGACGACCCACAGAGTGCCGTCGGCAAGCGGAAGAGAAGAAACGGGTTCGCTGAACACAAGGACATCTCCGTTCATGCCGGGAAAGCTTCCCGCTTCCGTATAGCGCGCGTCTTTTCCGTAGGCATCGCCCGTCACGCGCCGCTCGCTGACAACTTCGATCCTGTTTTGCATGAGGATGCCGCCCCAGCCGTTTTCGTAAGCTCTCTTCCACGACGCGAGCGCTTCGCCTTCAAGTCCGCTTCGGTAATAAGCTTTACCGAGCCAGTCGAGTATCAAATTGTCGTCGCTTTTGTATGAAAGGGAACGTTCGAACTGCAAAATCGCTTCGTTGAACGCGCCGCGGTAATAGGCCTGCACGCCGCGCCGGAATTCTTCGGCCGCAAAGCCTTCGTCGGCCGTGCGCATTCTCCCGGGAGCGGAAAGACCTGCCGTATCCTCTGCAAAAAGAGAAGCGGCGAACAGCAGCAATAAAAGGAGCGCTCTCTGTGCCGCGCGGAAAGCATTTTTACGTATCGATTTTTTTGCCGAAAAGTCTGCATGCGGAGCATGAGAAAAAACATGTTTCATCGCACGTCCTTAAAAGCCTCAAGCTGCGCGACGTGTTCTTTGATAACGGCGTTCGAACCGTCGAGCTTTTGCGCTTCCGTAAGATATTTTGAAGCTTCTTCCATGAGGCCGAGTTTGAAATATACCCACCCCAGCGAATCGAGGCACGCGGCCGATTTCGGTTCGGATGCGACCGCTTTTTTGCAGTAGGTCAGCGCCTTCGTCAAATCGGTATTTTCGCATGCGAGCACGTATCCCATGCCGTTCAGCGACGTGAGATTTTCGGGATCGGTTTCAAGCGATTTCTCGTAATATTCGAGACATTTTTTGACGTCGTTTTGCTCCCACGCGATAAAGGCGATAGCCGCGTAAACGGACGCGTTGCGGTAACCCGTTTCGAGCAGTTTGTTGAGTTCGAATTCGGCAAGACGCCTGCGGCCGGAAAGCGCGTAGATGACGGCGAGGAGAAAGCGACACTGCAAAACGCGCTCGAGTTCCGTACCCGACGTGACCACCTGTTCCAAATACAAAAGCGCGTCGTCGTAGCGTTCGAGCTTCGCATAGCACAGCCCTATATAATACGCGAGCTCTATGCCGTCGATCCCCGTATCCTGAGGAAGCGCGAGAAAAAACGCGAGAGAGTCCGCATATTTTTTTTGCTTATACAGCAGTATACCCTGCCGCAATATGTCGGGAGTTTCGGATGATTTTTTTGCTTCGTTTGTCATGTTCCCACCAACACATTATTTTACACCGAAAACGAAATGCCGTCCACTCCTTTTGCCGCGCGCACTTCGGCATAGATACGAGAGACGGCGACAAAACCTTTTTCGCATACCGTATTGTCGCTTGCATCTCCGCCGTGCGTAACGATGTCCCCTCCGCAAAAAAAGCTGTACCGGTCGCCGTCGGGGCCGGCGAGCACGTGAACGGCATCCCTATATTCGCGAAACGATATTTCATCGGCAAAGGAAGCGCCGCCGTAGCGATCGAGAGACAAACCGTTGACGTTTACAAAAACGCACAGACCGTCGGGAGTACCGTCTCCGTTTGCCGTATGCGTAAGTGAAATGAGCGATGACAGATTGGAAGAAGCAAAATGCGCCATCGCATCGTAACGCCACAGGCCGTCCGAAGAGCGCACGCTGAAGGCGATCCCCGGCACTCCGTAGAGCACCGCCTGACGGGCAGCGGCAGCGGTCCCCGAATAGAGAATATCCGTTCCGATATTTGCACCTCGGTTGATGCCGGAAAGCACGGCGTCCACGCCGTTTCCGATGATGCCGCTTTTGAGCGCAGAGATGACGCAGTCGGCGGGCATACCCGAGCACGAATAGACACGCTGTCCGTGTTCTTTTATTCGAAGCGGCTTATCCATCGTAATGCGGTTCGAAGCGGCCGAGCGGTTTCTGTCGGGCGCAAATATCCACACTTCGTGACCGGCATCGGACAAGTGCCGTGCAAGCGTTTTTATGCCGTCGGCGGAAAATCCGTCGTCGTTTGTTAAAAGCAATTTCACCGTGAAGTCCTATTAGGTTCAATTTCGAGTTTTTTAAAACTCGAAATTTTCCAACTGTTTCATTTGCCGATTGAACGGCGAGTTTCGAAAGCAAATAAAATGATGCGGAGGCGAGGTTCCGGCTGCGTGCCGTTTCGAACGTTAGGCTTACGGAAGCCTGCCCTAAAAGTTCGACCTCGGCACATACACGGCGAGTTTGCGACGCAAACTCGGTAGTGAGCGCAGCGAACGACGTTCTCGCCGAAAGCATACTTTTATTTAGAAATACTTTCGAAACTCGACATTCGACCTATTACTTTACGATGTGCGCGCCGTCGGCGGGCAGCACACGGTACGAAGACGGATGAAAGCCGAATATCCTTTCGTACTCGGAAAGCTTCGTTTGAAACGCTTCTTCGTCTTCTTTTCTGATAAACGTATACAGGCATCTCCCGAAGCCCTTTCCCGTAATGCGTCCGCACGTAACGGGGTTTCGAAGCTGTTCGAGATTCGGCTCGAGTTCGCCGACGCGTTTTAATATCCAGTCGATTTCAGGACACGAAAGCTCGAACAGATCGCGCATGCTTTCGTGACTGTGGTTGACCGCGCGCGCAAATTTTCCGAAATCGTTTTTAACGAGGGCAGTCCGCGCATCGATGACGTCATTGTGTTCGCGCATGATGCACAAGAGTTTCCGCCTCGTATCTTCATTTACCGCAGAAAGCGTTTCGTTTATTTCAGTAACATTGTTTTCGTACTGCCAGCCGCCGTATACGCCCCGCTTCCGTTCGCGGAGATCTCCGAGCAAAAGCGCGTTTTCCGATTCGTGGATCGTGTTTTCATCCCACACGGATACGCGCGGCACCCTCGCATCGGTGAGGAGGATGAGAGAGTCGTCGAACGGAAAATCGACGTAATCGTAGGCGGCACGCGCGTGATCGGTGATGAGCAGCTTTCCCGCTTTCGAATATAGGGCGGCAAAATTGTCGGCATTGTAGTTGCCTATTTTCAAAAACGATTTATTGCCGCGCTCGATCGCCTCAAGCATTTCCGCATCGCTCATGCCGAGCGAAAAGAGTTCGCGGAATGCGAGGGCGCTCGCGGCCTTTATCGCCGTCGTAATGCCGAAGCCCGCGGACGGAAGGATATCACTGTACACGGTAATGTTCATGCCGCCGAGCGTACACCCTCCGGCAAGGAATCCCGAAATGACGGCTTTGATCGCATTCGCCCAGCGGTCTTCGCGTCTGAATTTCAACGACGAAAGATTCGAGCGCTTCCGCTCGTTCATCTGCGAAAAGAAAAATTTCAGCATGGAATCGTCGCGCTTTGAAACGGAAATGTAAACCGGAAGGTTTACCGCCATGGAAAGCGTTTTATCACGGAAAAACCACGAATGTTCTCCAATGAGATGAAAACGCCCCGGTGCGACAGCCGTCACTTTCGGAAAAACTTCATATTCTTGTTTGTGCTCACCTCTCACCTGTTTCATACGGCAGTCCGAATCCTTAAAACGCCGCTTGTACTCGGCAGCGTTATATATTATAATATTTTCTATTGTATACTAATGAGTAATTTTTTACAAGTTTTCCGTGTACTTTTTTCGGCGATTCTCGTGTCCGCTTCCATTCCGAACGAGTTTTTTTTGCTCGGATGCCCTTATATCACCCTTATTTCGCTCGTTCCGCTCTATATCGCTCTTTCCGAATGCTCTTCGTACAAAAGCGCGTTTCGGATCGGCGCCCTGCATACGTTTTCCGTCCACCTGTTTTCGAGTTTTTGGCTCGCCTTTTTTAAAGATTTTGCGATTTTTACCCTCGGCGCATCGGCTGTCGGTACGGGTCTCCTCGGCGGTATTTTGGGGCGCATGCTCTACGTGCCCTACGCACGGCACGGCGACCGCAAAAAGCCTGTAAAGGAGGCGGAACCGAAGTGGTCGCAAAAATATCTTGCCGAAGGGGCGGGACGCGCGGCATACGCCATTCCGTTCCGCGTCTTTTGGTTTTCGTGTACATACACGCTCTACGAATGGTATAAAGCGTCGGGAACGGGCTTTCTCGCATATCCGTGGGGCACGCTTTCGTCAAGCGCGTTTCCGTGGCGGCTCTTTATGCAGATCGCGGATCTCACCGGAACATACGGCGTTTCGTTTTTGTTTGCGCTGTGCTCGGCAGTCTGCGCGGAAGGCCTTTTGCTGCTCAAGCGTGCGCCGAATCTTATCGCACCGCACGCTTCCCTTTCGGCGCTCAAGTGTACGGCGCACGTGTGCATCGCGCTCTTTGCGCTTTCATTTTTATACGGCGCTTTTCAATATGCAAAACCGCGTACTCCTGAAAAGACGCTCAATGCCGTCTTGGTACAGCAAAACAGCAATCCGTGGAACGAATCTTCCGACGAAGCGTCGATCATCGCATCGGAAAAACTCAGCGAAGAAAAAATCGACGCATTGAAAGCGAAAGGGAAAAATGTGCACCTCGTTGTCTGGAGCGAAGGCGTTTTGCGTCATTCGTTTCCGAGCGGACAGGCCTATTATTCGCTCTACCCTCCCGAAGAGCCGCTTTTGGAATTTATTAAACGGATGAACGTGCCCTTTATCATCGGCGGCCCCTACGTCGCCGACGGAGAGATACGCAGGCTGAGCAACGCTTCTCTCCTCTTCGATGCCGAAGGCAGCTTCCGGGGCGCATACGAAAAGATTCACCTCGTGCCCTTTGCCGAAGTGCTGCCCGGAGAAGAATACGAATGGGCGGTCAATCTGATGGATAAGCTTGTAGGAATTTCCGCCGGATGGAAAGCCGGCGATCAATACGTGCTCTTCGATATTCCGTGTGAATGGAGCGAAGGGCGCGCAAAGAGGGCGTCGAAAATCGTATCGCTCGCAAAAGGCGCCGAAGACGAGGAAGCAAAAGACGAAACGCCGCTCGTGCGTGTCAGCGCGCCCGTCTGCTTCGGAGATGCCTTTCCGTCGGACGTGTGCGGTCCGCTTCACAGGTACGGAAGCGACGTGTTTATCAACATAACAGACGACTCGTGGTCGAATACGAAGTCCGCCGAATACCAGCACTTTGTCATCGCCTCCTACCGCGCGATCGAATACCGCACCACTCTCGTGCGTTCGACGAACGCCGGCTATTCGGTCGTGCTCGATCCCGCAGGAAAGCTCGTCGCCGATATGCCGCTTTTCAAAAGAGACGCGCTCGCCGTCTCGATCCCCGTCTATAAACATTCGACGACGGTTTATGCGCTTTTCGGAAATTGGCTTCCGTTCGTCTTCGGCGTTTTAATAATCGCCTATTGTCTCTACGTTTCGCTCGCCTTCGTTTTCGGCGATGACTTTATCTACGAAACGCATTAATAAAACGACACCGGTATTGCATTGTCTGTCGAGCGATACTTGAGCGATGACAGCTTGTCACGCGCTCGATTTATTTTTATAATAAATAAGCTAAAAGGAGGCATTATTGCCATGAGCAAATTTATCATCAAAAAGGCAAAGACAGGACTTATGTTCAACTTTGTCGCGTCGAACGGCGAAGTCGTTGCAACATCCGAAGTGTATACGACAAAAAAAGCGTGCAAAAACGGTATCGCAAGCGTCCAGCGGAATGCGGGAGCCGACGTCGAAAACCTTGAAGACAAGGCCGGCGTTCACGTCAAAGGCGCAAAGTACGAAACGTATAAAGACAAGCGCGGCGAATTCCGCTTCCGCCTCAAGGCGACGAACGGCCAAATCATCGCCGTCGGCGAAGGCTATAAAGCGCTCGCAAGCTGCATGAACGCGATCAAGTCGATCAAGACGAATGCGCCGAGTGCCGAAATCGTCGATGAAACCAAAGCCGAAAAGGTAGAAGCAAAAAAGCCCGCGTCAAAAGCGAAAAAGGCCGGATGTACCGCCTGCGGCTGCAAATCTAAAAAATAAAGAACCGGTTATGGGGTTGTTCAAAAACTTTGGATGACCACTTGATTTACCATGCGATGTTTAAAATTACGTCATTACGATACAAAGACTTGATTTTAAACTCGACGGGCTGTCGAAAAAGGAAGCGGCTTTTGAGACAGCCCCTTTTCATTATAGAAATT
>NZ_JAFEVM010000030.1:0-33270 GCF_016901105.1 Treponema sp. Marseille-Q4523
TTTATGGACAAATCTGATGTATTGCCGTCCACATAGATACGCTTGATAAAAATAATTTTCTATTTGAGAACAAAACTATTGAAATAAACGGGGAAGAATTAAAATCTTTGTATAACAAGTAGTTGAGGCGAGTTCCAAAAACTTGACAAACAAACCAATATATGGTTATAATGTATAAGGCAGATAGATGTACAGGATAATACAAAAAAGGAAACGATAAAAGGAATCGAACTGGAGGTATATTATGCAGGTAGTCGTGAAAACGCCCCCTATAAAAATTGAAGGTGATATACCGCAAGACTTACTCACGTTTGTTAAAAAACGTTATCCTCATGCTACGGTTGAAGAAGATGATGACGAAGCATATGTGGAAATAACGGAAACCGACTGGTATAAAAATATTGTAAAGGATCGAACACCACAAAAGACATTGAAGCTGTTTCGCTATCGCGATAATTTGACGCAAGCGGCTTTGGCAAAAAAATTGGGGATCCCTGCACAACACGTTTCCGGAATGGAAACAGGGCATAGAACGATAAGTCCGCGTATGGCTCGGAAACTCGGTGAAATATTCGGTACGAAGTATCAAAATTTTTTATAAACAAGGAGAAACGATATGAAAAAGATGATGATCGGATGATGCTTATTGCAGCGCTCAGTCTGTTTGCCGGCTGCAGCAACAGTGCTTCCGGCAGTGATGACGCTGAAGTCGATTTATGCGGCACGACTGCTCGGTACGTGGTACACGCCGGGCTGACCCGGTCATAAATTATGTGTAAATGGCATGGTTTGAAGGTAGATTTTTCTTGTCGAAGATCGTTTTTCTCCTGTTCACGGATATACTTCCGTATGACTTCTTCATCAAGTCCTACCGTCGAAACAAAATACCCTCGTGCCCTCATATGCTGCCCGATAAAGTACCTTTGCCGTTCTCCATTATGTCCTGCCAAACGATGCAATTCTCCTGACAATTTTCCAAACTAACAGAATTTTATTAAAATCGCCGCGCTTTTTTGTAACACTTGTCCTTTGATATGTATTATTTTAATAGTATGGATGTCGAGATGAAAGTGTCTCATAATAAAATGCTTTCGGCATTCATATCAATAAAAGAGCGGACTGCGACAATTGCGTGCAGTATCGCTCCGGAGGTTTCGATTATGAAAACATGGACAAAGAGGATAATCGGCATTTCGTGCGCCGCAGTTTTGGCATTCGGCGCGATTTCGCTTTCGTGCAGAAAGACGCCGGTAAACGGAAGCGCGGACACGGCTTTTGCGGAAACGAGAACGACGTCTCCGATACCCGCCGATTCTTTAAAGATGATTCAAGCGATGCAGGATGCGTTCCGCTCGATCAGTGATACGCTGCTTCCTTCGGTCGTGGAAATCGATGTGACTGAAACGAAGACGGTGCAGTCGAATCCGCTCGGAGATCTGCCGTTCTTTTTTTTCGGCATGCCGAATCAGGGCGGCGGAAGAGAGAGGCAGTATGAACAGCAGGGACTCGGATCTGGCGTCATCGTGCGGCGTACGGGAAATACGCTCTACGTCCTTACGAACAATCACGTTGCCGGCGAGGCGACGAAGATTTCCGTAAAGCTCAACGACGGACGGCAGTTCGACGGCAAACTCGTCGGAGCCGATTCCCGCATGGACGTCGCTCTCGTTTCGTTCGAATCGAGCGATAAATCGATTCCCGTCGCGTCTCTCGGAGATTCGGATGCGGTGCACACGGGCGATCTCTGCTTTGCGATGGGAGCGCCTCTGGGCTACAATCAGTCGGTGACGCAGGGCATCATCAGCGCGACCGGCAGAAGCGGCAGCGACATCGGCAACATCAGCGATTTTATTCAAACCGATGCCGCGATCAATCAGGGAAACTCCGGCGGCCCGCTTATCAATATTTACGGAGAAGTGATCGGTATCAATACGTGGATCGCTTCTCAATCCGGCGGCTCTCAGGGACTCGGCTTTGCGATCCCGATCAACAATATCAAAAGCGCGATCGACGACTTTATCTCGAACGGTAAATTGGCATACGGCTGGCTCGGCGTTTCGCTCGTCGACATCTCTTCGGAATATAAAAGCGCGCTCGGTGTCGCGGACAAAGAAGGCGCCTTCGCTTCGCAGATTTTCCGCGATTCGCCCGCGCAAAAGGGCGGCATTCAGCCCGGCGATTATATCGTTTCGCTGAACGGAAAGAGCGTCAAAAGCGTCAATCAGCTTGTACGCGATGTCGGCAGCTTAAAAGCCGGTTCTACGGTGACTTTCGAAGTGCTTCGCGGCAAGCAGACGGTAAAGCTTTCGGTAAAAATCGAAGCGCGGAGCGAAAACGTATCGGGCGACAACAGCAAACTCTGGCCCGGCTTTATTGCGGTTCCGCTCACCGAAAAAACGCGCAAAGAACTGAAACTCGACAACGCGAGAATACAGGGAGTTGCCGTTACGAGCGTACTCGAAAAATCGCCTGCGGCTTCCCTTCGTCTGCAAAACGGAGACGTGATCACCGCCGTTAACGGCAAATCGATAAGTTCGATCGAAGACTTTTACGCCGAACTCGGCAAAGCCAAGCGCAGCGTAAACTTCGACGTGTATTCGAACGGAGGCACGATTACGACGGGAACGTATAAGTTTTAATGCCGCCTTTTTCTCTCCGCCTTTCGGGCGGGGAGGACGGGACGTTTTTCTGGGGTATGCGCCTGTCGGACATTTATCGACATATTGACTAATTCCCGTATTTTCCGATACAATAATCGATACGCATAGTCTAAAACGGTTTTGCATGATCCCCGTTTAGTGTACCGCCGTTTTATGCGTATTATTTTAATAATCAGGAGTGTTGCCATGTACGCACTTATCGAATATAAGGGCAAACAGTATAAAGCGGAAAAGGGTGCCGTTTTAACGGTCGATAAATTGAGCGAAGAAAAAGGCGCGACCGTCGAACTCGATTCCGTTTTGCTCGTAAGCGACGGCGACAAAATCAGCGTCGGCGCTCCCTATGTTGCGGGCGCTAAAGTGAAAATCGAAGTCGGGGAAACTTTCCGTGACAAAAAAGTGCTTGTGTTCAAATACAAAGCGAAAAAGGATTACCACAGGCTTATCGGGCACCGACAGGCGTATACGAAAGTTACCGTAACGGAGATTATCGGCGCGTAATGATTTCCGTGCTGCTCACCTGCGGCAAAGACGGAGCGCTCGTATCGTGCAGGGCGCTGGGACACGCGCGTTTTGCCGAGAGGGGAAGCGACATCGTCTGCAGCGCCGTTACGGTTTTACTGCGTACGACGATGCAGGCGCTTTCCGAAACGGAAGGCGTCTTTGTCCGAGCGGACGCTTCGGAGCGGGGGAGCTTGGATTTCGATGTGAGCGCGGAAAGCGCGCCGGCGGAATCACGGGCGGCGCTCGTATATGCCGGGCGATTTTTGGAAGCGGGACTCGCTTCCCTTGTGCGGGAATATCCGCTCAACGTAGAATTGAAGATACAAACTGATTAAACGAGGTATACTATGGGAAGATCGAGAGGCGGCAGCGGCGCCAAAAACGGACGCGATTCCAATCCTAAAAATTTAGGCGTAAAGCGATACGGCGGAGAAGCGGTTACGGCCGGTTCCATACTTGTCAAACAGCGCGGAACGAAATTTTTTCCGGGCAGCAATGTAAAACGCGCGGGCGACGACAGCCTGTATGCGACGGCGGACGGCAAAGTCGTCTACCACGAACGGATGAACAGAAAATATATTTCCGTTGCTCCGGCAAACGCGTAAAAATTTTGTTTGACACTATGACGATACCCGGTTCAGCACAGCCTGCGCCGGGTATTTTCGTTTAGGGTAATTTTAAATGAAAATAGCAGGGCAACTGCACTGGAAATGTATACACAGAAAAGAAGCGTATACTTACATAAGAAAAGGCGGAACGCGAGGCAGCGGAACTGCCGCCGAGCCGCTCAGACCGATAGCAAGCAAACTTTTTGCGAAAAAAGTTTGTGCAGTCCGATTCCGATTACGGTCTGCCGCGGCACTTGCAACGAGCGCGGAGCGCGAAGTTCCCCGCGTAAACGGCAGGCTGCTGCCGGGAGTGCAGCCGATTTTTTATGTTACACCTTATTTTTTAGAGATTATAGTTTTCCAGTGCAGTTGCCCGGATATAAACAAGAGAACAGTATGGCACAGTTTGCAGATGAAGCGGTGATCGAAGTCCGCTCGGGAAAAGGCGGAAACGGCTGCATCGCGTTTCGCAGAGAAAAATACATTCCGCGAGGGGGGCCGAACGGAGGAGACGGCGGCAAGGGAGGAGATGTTGTGTTTTGCGTCAAGCGCAATATGCGTACGCTCGCAAAACTCCGCAATCAAGTCGTCTTTAAAGCGAAAAACGGCGGCGACGGTTCGGGCTGGAACAAATACGGCAAAGACGGAGAAGATGTCGTCATCGCCGTTCCGCCCGGTACGACGATACGGGATGCCGAAACGGACGAACTCATCCACGATTTTACCGACGAAGATGAAAACGAGCGCTTCGTTTTTTTGAGCGGCGGTAAGGGCGGCTGGGGCAATGTCCATTTTAAGTCGTCGACGAATCAGGCGCCGCGTTACGCGCATCCGGGCACTCCCGGAGAAGTGAGGAAGCTTCGCCTTGAGCTTTCGATCATAGCCGATGCGGGATTGGTCGGTTTTCCGAACGCCGGCAAGTCGTCGCTTTTAAATGAGTTTACGAACGCGCGTCCGAAAATCGCACCGTATCCGTTTACGACGAAAATCCCCAACTTGGGAGTGCTCCGCGTCGACGGAGAGCGCGATATCATCATTGCCGATATACCGGGGATCATCGAAGGCGCGTCCGAAGGCGCAGGGCTCGGATTTAAATTTTTAAAACATATTTCGCGCACGGCCTGCCTCATCTATATGATCGACTGTTCCGACGAAAGCTGTATGACCGCTTACGCTGCGCTGAAAAAAGAACTCGCTTCGTATTCGCCCGAGCTCGCTGCAAAGCCGAAGATGGTGCTGTGCAATAAAATCGACGTGGAAGGAGCTGCCGAGCGCGCGCAAAAAATTATTAAATCGATTCGCGAAGCGGAAAAGGAAACTCCCGTTATCGCGATTTCGGTTACCGCGAATATGAATATGCGGAGCGCAAAGATCGGGATCATCGATATGGTCGATGCCGCTTCGGGCGTAGGGACTGAGGGGCAGGACGGAGAGATTCTTCGCGGAAATGAAGCGTCGTCGTTTCTTTCGACGCGGTCGGTCGATGAAAGTATGGAAACGCAGTATCCGGGGACGGAGCGTTCATGAAAATCGCTTTGCTCGGCGGTGCCTTCAATCCGCTGCACATAGGACACGCCATGCTTGCCGAAATTGCAGTAAAAGAGCTCGGTTTCGACAAAGTGCTCCTCGTTCCGACATATATCCCGCCGCACAAACGTTTTACGGATGCGGCTTCTGCGAAAGACAGGCTCGGTATGGTGCGCTCGTTTTGCAAAGATTCTCCGCACTTTGCCGCCGAAGCGTGCGAAATCGAGCGAGGCGGGGTTTCGTACACTTTCGATACACTTGAGTATATTATTAAAAAATTCGGCGATTCGATCGAAGGAAAGCCCGCGCTCATCATCGGAGAAGAAAACGCGCGCGAGTTCGAAAAGTGGTACCGCGCATCAGACGTCGCATCCTTGTCCGATATCTTCATTGCGCGGAGGCGGGACGGAGAAAACGGAGAAGCGATCAAAGCCTTTCAAAATACGCCCTCGGGAAATTATACCGGCGGATTTGACGGAGTAGAGGAGTCCCTGTCTTTTCCGTTTCCGCACAGACTTCTCGACAATCCTCGGCTTACGCTTTCTTCGACCGAAATCCGCTCCCGCATCGGTTCGGGAAAAAGCTGGCGTTACCTTGTTCCCGAAAGCGTTTTTCGATATATTATACGGAAACGGCTTTATGGATACGGAAGATTCTGATTGCAGCTCCGCGCTCACCGAACGCGTCAAAAACTATGCGAAAGCGGTTTTAACAAAAGAGCGCTATGAGCATTCGCTGCGCGTCGCCGAAACCGCTTCCCGGCTTTGCAAAAAATACGGATTGGACGCTTCGCGCGGCTATCTTGCGGCCATCGCGCATGATATGTGCAAAGACATGAGCGACGAAAAGATCGCGGCACTCGCCCGTGAGGACGGAAAAGCGATTACGCCTCTTGAAGCGCAAAAGCCTTCGCTGCTCCACGGACGCGCGGCAGCTGTTATGCTCCGCCGCGATTTCGGTGTAACCGATAAAGACATACTGCAGGCGGTCGCGGTTCACACGTTCGGAGAAGAGGGTATGTGCTCTCTTTCGAAAGTCGTCTACGTTGCGGATAAAATCGAACCCGGCCGTCCGCAGATGACAAAAGCGTATTCGGCTTCTCTCGAAAGTCTTTCGCTTGACGAACTCGTAAAAAAAGTGCTCGTCGACGGGATTGCGTATTTGAAAAAAAAGGGATGCGCCGTCGCGCCCGAATCGGAAAAACTTTTGCGGTCGTTGAATCGCCGTTAGATTATTAAGGAGTTCTTGGGATAATATGCATATCCGTGACGAACAAAAAGGCATACTGTTTTTGATCCTCATATTTGCCATCATCGCGGGCGTTTCGATTTTTATCGCGATGTCGCTCCGTACCGACACTGTCGGCAAAAGCCTTGAAAACGATCAAGTGATCCGTACGCTGTACGTGCTCGACGACGGTGACGGAAATGCGCTTATGACGGAAGTCGTCATCTATTATCCGGTTTCGAAAAAAGCGGCCGTCGTCAATATCCCGTACAATGTCGGCGGCATCTACCGCGTACTCGAAGGCGTCGAAGGCACGCAGGGACGCACCGACGGCATCGCGGTCATCTATCGTGAAAAGGGGATCGCCGCCTATCTCCGGCAAATCGAAAACCTGCTCGGAACGTCGATACCTTTTTATTCGATCGTAAAGCTCGACGATTTTATCAGGCTGACCGATATGGTTGGCGGTCTGCGCGTTTTCATTTCCGCACCGGTCGACTCTCTTTCCGCCGACGGTGAGCGCTGGCTTTTGCCGTCAGGGGCGGTAACGCTTGACGGCGATAAAGTTTCGACGTACATTCGCTACCGTTTGAACGAAGAAACGGATGCCGACGTATACGAGCGCTATCAAAACATCATGATCGCTTATTTTACGCAGCTCGGCGAAAATAAAGCTATGATACTCGCCAAAAAAAATATTAATAAATTTTTGCCGCTCTTTTCGTCGAATCTCGATGCGAAAGATTTTGCGACGCACATGTCGCTGCTTGCGGAGATGAATACGGAATACATCATCAAGCAAAACGTGACGGGAAGGGTGAGTACCGTCGACGGTAAGCAGCTCCTTTTTCCGCTCAACGGCGGCGAGTTTATCAAACAGGCCGTCGCTCAGTCCACGAACATGCTCATCTCTACCGGCAATACGATGACGAGCCGCATCTATGTGCTTGAAATTCAAAACGGCACAACGGTACAGGGGCTTGCGCACAATACGGCGATTTTGTTTCAAAATGCGAGCTACGATATTTTAAGTACGCTGAATGCCGACAGAAACGATTACGAAAAGACGGTGATCATCGATCACATCGGTAACAGGGAAATAGCGAAAATGGTCGGCGATTTTATCCGCTGCACGAATATTCAGGAAGAGGAAGTCAGGAGCGACACTGCGAACGAATCGGTCGCAAGCGTCGACTTTACGATTATTTTGGGAAAAGATTTTGACGGCCGCTATGTGCGCCCGTCCGCGAATTGATATAGGATTGCAGTTATGAAAACGACGGAAGAAAAAGCGAAAGAACTCGCGCGGCTTATGGAAGACGGCAAAGGAAAAGACGTCGCGCTTATCGATGTTTCGGAGCTGAACAGCTGGACGGATTATTTTATCATCGTCACGGTTACGAGTTCGACGCACAAAGAAGGTTTATATAAACAGGCGTGCGATTATGCGAAGGAAAACGAACTCGAACTTTACCGCACGCGCAGAAAACAGAGCGACGGCGACGACTGGCAGCTGACGGATTTCGGAGATATCGTCGTACACTTGATGTCGAGCGAAGCGAGAAGGTTTTACGATTTGGAAAAGCTGTGGCATTCGGGCCGCCGTGTGGAATTTAACGATTAACGCACGGTAGTGCTGCGAGTTTCGGAGGAAATGCAGAGCGGAAAAAGGCTTTGCGTGCGACAGGGATTGGAGAGGCGGCGGAGCCGTTCCGAAGGAATGGAGCCGGACGGCGGAACCTCGGAAAGCCCGGTTTTTGCGGTTTGCCGCAAAAAGTCGCCCTGAAATAAAAAATAATAATTAATAAAATCGGAATTGAAAGCCGAGTCTGTCTGAAATTTTCAAAAAATGAAATCGTGCCGATCGGTTTTTAAATGGCGATATCAATAGGAGTCGTCGTCGATATCGTCGAAGTCGTCTTCGTCCGACAGATATTCGTCGTCGTCGCGTACGGTGCCGTACCCGTCTTCTTCTTCGTAATCGTCATAGGGTTCGTCTATGTCGTCTTCTTCTTCAAGAGGATCGTCTTCGAAAAAATCGGCGTCTTCGTCGAATTCGTCGAGCTCTTCGTCTCCGTCGTCGCTGCCGAAATCGTCCTCGGCATCAAAATCGTCGTCATCGTATTCGTCGTCATACGAAAAGAATTCTTCGGCGGACATACTAACTCCCATAAAAACTTTTGCAGGATGTTTCAACATCCGAAAAAGTTTTTAGTCGTGCGCGTACCTCGCAACTGGGAGCTCTGCTCCGACGTTTCGAGCGGCGCACGTGTTCAATAGTCGAGTTTGCAAAATACAGTGTATCGTATGCATACGATTTTTATCGAAACGGTACGTATACACATCTTCTGCAAACATCCGTGCAAACTCGAGATAAAAAGCGACGGCGATATTTCAGACGGCGCTTTTTATCGTACTCCTGTGAGGCTTGTATTGCTGACTGCTCTCAAACCTTACTCACTGTAAATGACCTGCGCGATCGTGTCAATAGAGTTTGACATACCGGATTAAAATCTGTATAATTGGTTGGATATATGAGAACGGAAGTCTGTGTAACCGCTCCGGCAAAGATCAACATCGGTTTGCATGTTTTGCCCGGATGCGTAAACGGATTTCATAGGATCGAAAGCATTTTTCAAACGGTGACGCTTTTCGACACTTTGGTCGTGCGCGCATCGGAAAAAAACGGCTGTGTCGTCGATTGTGAAGGTATGGAACTTCCGAGCGACAATACGATTTCGTTGTCATATACTGCGTTCCGTTCCGTTACCGGGATCGATGATTTCGGTGTACGGGTTGATCTGAAAAAACGAATCCCGTCCGGAGGCGGACTGGGAGGCGGCTCATCCGATGCGGCGGCTTGCATACGGGCATTCGAAGCGTTAAACGACATAACGCTTTCCGTTCGGCAGCTCGAAGCGATAGCTTCTCGGATCGGCAGCGATGTGTTCTTTTTTTTATTGTGCGGTGCGGAGGGATGTGCAGTCGTAACGGGTCGCGGCGAAATCGTAAAACCGATCAGCGCCAGAAGCGATCTGTGTATACTGCTTGTTTTTCCCGGTGTGCACAGCTCTACAAAGGAAGCCTACGCGCTTCTCGACGAGAGCTTTGCGGCGGGAAAGATAGCGCCATGCCCGGCTTATGCGGATTTAGAGACTGTGTACACAACTCCGGTTTCAGGCTGGAGTTTTGTAAACAGTTTTACTCCGTCATTAGTAAGTCGGTTTCCGGAAATCGGCTTTGCGCTGGACGACCTTCGTCGGGTCGGTGCTTCGTATGCCGAAATGTCCGGATCCGGTTCTACGGTTTACGGGATTTTTTCTTCCGAAGAGGAAGCGGAAAATGCCCGCTCTGTGCTGGCTTCAAGCTGGAAAGGATGTATTGCGGTGCGTCCTTTTCAGAGCACATAAGATCGTTTGAATGAGCGGAGGAACGTATGCAGATTACGGAATTGCGCATTCGGAAAGTGGAAGGCGAGGGGAAATTACGCGCCTATGTGACGGTCACTTTTGATAACTGCTTTGTTGTGCATAATGTGAAGATCATCGAAGGGAAAAACGGCTTGTTTATCGCCATGCCGAGCAGGAAAACTGCAAGCGGCGAATATAAAGACGTTGCGCATCCCATCAGTCCCGATTTCAGGGCTGAGCTCCAGAAAAAGGTTCTGGACGAATACAACGCCGGCCATGTTGAAGAAGCGGGCTCCGGCGACGACGCTCCGTTCTCTTCCGTAGACGGCAGCGTGTAACACGGTTTTTAATTGGGACGTCGGCAAGCGGTAAGCCCCCGGCTTTTGGTGCCGGTATTCCACAGGTTCGAATCCTGTCGTCCCAGCGAATATCGGAAAAACAGCGGATTCCGAAAAGCTTCTGCTGTTTTTTTAATGTAAGGAGTCCTAGGATATGGATCAGTTGGTTATCAATGCGAAAGTTCGCACGACGACGGGGAAAACCGCGGCGAAAAAATTGCGTGCTCAAGGCCGCCTTCCTGCGGTCATGTACGATGCGAAAGGCAAGTCGACGATGCTCGAAATCGATGAAGTTGAGTTCAATAAAGTGTGGCGTTCGATTACGCCGACGACGCTCATCTCGTTGAAAATAGACGGACAGGAAGCGCACGACGCTTTTATCAAAGATACGGAATACGCCATCCTCAAGGATAGAGTGCTTCATGCCGATTTTTTTGAACCCGATGCGGATGAAAAGCTTATCGCAAAATTCAAGCTTTCGTATACGGGAACTCCTGCGGGCGTTTTGAAGGGCGGCTATATGCTCAAGCATTTGCCGGAAATCACCGTACAGGCGGTGCCGCACAAGATGCCGCAGACGGTTACGGCCGACGTATCTTCTCTCAACATCGGCGACACGTTCCGCGTAAAAGATTTGAAATTGAACGAAGGCGTGACCGTTCTGACCGACGAAAACGCATCTCTCGTGAGCATCACTCCCGCCCGCTGAGCGCGCGGCGAAAAAGCATGCGGCTGTCTCTTGCGGGGCGGCCGTTTTTGTTTTAAAATACGAAGCGCATGAAAAGCGATATTGCTTCGGACGATGATTTTATCGACGATTTTATAGAGCGGGTGCGCGTCTCTTTGCGCTCGTGTACGGGCTGTGCGTCGGGCGGCGCATCGCCTGAAGCTCAGGCGGTTTTGCATGAAGCGGGCACGTCGAGGGCAGGGGGCGCATTCGATGCCGCATCATCTCAAAACGCTCCGATTTCGCTCGGAGCTGCGGTATCGGGCGGAGCGGATTCGGTCGCTATGTTCGTTTCTCTTGCCCGCATCGCGCGCGAAAAAAATATCGCGCTTCACGTCATTACGGTAAATCACAATATCAGAGACGAAAAAGAAAGCGAAGGGGACGCGCTCTACGTACAGTCGCTGTGTGCCGATTTTTTGAAGGAAGGCTTTTCCGTCGACTGTACGTGCAAAACTTTTTTGCCGGGTGAAGTGTTCGGTGAAGCGGAAAAGCGCAGGAAGGGTTTGGAAGAAGCCGCGCGCCATCTTCGCTATAAAGCGTTCGAAGAATTCGCGCGAGAAAAAAAAACCGCCTTTATCGCGCTTGCGCACACCGAAGACGATCAGCTTGAAACCCTCCTCATGCGTTTTTTCGAAGGGGGAGGCGCGGACGGAGCGGGCGGCATAAAAAAAACGCGCGGTATGTTTATTCGCCCCCTGCTCGGCATTTCGCGGCGGGAGATCGAACGGTTTTTAACGTTGCAGCGTATTCCGTGGCGTGTCGACGGCACGAACGGCGATACGTCGTATTTCAGAAATAAAATCAGATGTCGTCTCGTTCCCGTTCTCGACGCCCTTATTCCCGGATGGAAAAGCGCCGTTTTAACCGGAGCGAAAAAAGCGCGAGACGACGACGAAGCGCTTACCGCGCTCGCCGATGCTTTTCCGTGGAGCGAAAACGGAGACGGTATGCGTATGCCGCTTTCGGTTTTTTCTTCCGCGCCCCGTGCGATTCAAAGGCGGCTTTTATACCGCGCTTTTAATAAAATCGGAATCGAAGTGCGCGTGCCGTATCGCTTTGTCGAGCGCATCTGTAACGCAGCCGCCTCTTCCGGCGTTTTTTCGGAAGAGGCGGCGGGTCTTTTCGTTGAAATAGAGCGCGGATCGATTTCCGTAAAAAAAGCGCAAAAGGACGCGACCGACACGGGATTTTCTGCTATAATACGGAAAACGGGCGCTTATGAAATGCCTTTCGGTTTGCTCTGCGTCGTGCAAAAAGACGATGCTTGCGGGGTTAAAAAAACGGCTGTTTTTTGCAAAGGGCAAGCGGGAAAATCCTCCGTGCTGTGCATTTCGCTTCCGTTTTGCATACGGAGCAGACAAGCAGGCGACGCTGTTGCAACGGCTTCGGGCGGTGAAAAATCCGTATCCGATATCCTCTCGGATTGGAAAGTTTTTCCTTGCGACAGAGAGCGCATCCCGATCGTGCAGGAACTTGCAACTGCCGAACAAAAGATCGTGTGTATATGGGGAAGCGTATTTGGTATGCACGATTGGATCGTAAACGATATCGAGGTTTGAACTATGAAAAAGACGGCGCTTGCCGCAGTGTTTGCATCGATTGTTTTTATTAATTTTTCCGCATCGCTTTTTGCCCAAGATAAGGCGCTTGCCGCGGCGAACAGAAAAACCGCCGTCAGATTTTTAAAACTCGCCGAAGATTGTTTTGCCGACTCCGCGTGGGATGCCGCTCTTGCTCAGGCGAAGATGGGACTCGCATACGATGACAGTGTCGCCGACCTGCATTATATCGAAGCGGCCGTTCTTGCCAAGCTCGGACATCCTCGCGCGGAAATCCTCCCGCTTGCAGAAAGGGCGCTTACCGAAGGTGTGTGGACGGGCTATAACCGCGACGGAGCTCGGCTTTTGTACGCGGATTTATTGTGCGATACGGGCTCATACGAAAAAGCCGTCAGCGTGCTCGACGAGCCTTCATTCATCTATTCCGCGGACGCCGAGTATGTGCGCCTAAAAGCGTATTACCGCATGAGAAGTGCGGATACGATCGATAAAGCGCGGAGCATAGTGAACGGTGCGCGTAAAATCTATCCGAACGATACGCGTTTTCCGCTTTTGTTTTTCCGCTGCGAATACGCGATGAAGGGCGACGATGTTCCGCTCATCGTTCAGTCGATAGCCGATTCGCTCATCGCCCGCATGGGGCGCCGGAACCGTACCGATGCGGAGCTTGAAATCTATGCGTGCCTCTTTGCATCGGGCGACGCACAAAAGCGTATGCTCCAAGCCTTCGCGGCGGCAGGCATGAGACATCCGCTCTATGCCCGCGCGGCTTTATCTGCGGGTCTTATATCGCAGGAGGAAGCCGTTTCGTATTTTTTTAATTTCGCCGATAAAACGATTTCTCTCCGCGTACTTTCAGACTTTGCAAGTGCCCTCACCGAAGAAAACGCAAAGCGCATCTTCGTCGAACACATCGCATCTTACGGCGGCGTACTCACGGTCGACACGGACGGCGATTTGGAAGCGAACCTTACCGTCCGCTATGAGCGCGGGAGACCCGCATCGATCTCATACGACAAAAACACCGACGGCGTCGACGAATGGAGCGCCCTGTGCGATTTCGGCGCTCCCGTGTCGCTTTCGATGCGGAACTGCAAAATCGAATACGGAAATTATCCGTCCGTTTTAAAAGCCGAGTTTACCGAGCAGGATTCGCAAAATCATACATCGTCATTCGATTTTGCCGACGGCGCTCTTTTGTGGTCGCCCTTTTCGATGGATGTTCTTCGCGAGTTCAAAGACGATTTCGGACTCGATTTTTTTGTTCCCGTCGTAAAAAACGATGTTCCGCTGTCCGACAGCTCATCGCTTTTGCTCGCCGCGTCGAAGTATGAAGTGCCGTCGACCGAGCGGGAAGGGGCGACTATCTCATTCAGCGTGCTCGACGGAAAAATGCAGACGGCCGATTATTATGCGGGCGGCAAAGTATATGCGAGAGCGGTCTTCGAAAACGGTTTTCCGAAAACGCGTTCCGTCGACAACGACGGCGACGGTGTTTTCGAAACCGTCGAAGTTTTCGGAAGAGATACCGAAAACGCGATGCACCTTTCTTCTGAAGAGCGTCTTCGCGTTTCGAAAAACATACTCGGCTCTCCGAAAGACGAAGGCGTCTATATCAAAGCGATCCGAATCGACAGAGACGGAGACGCTTCCGAGGATTTTATCGAAGAATATGCAGCCGACGGTGCGAAAACCGTTTCGTGGGATACCGACAGTGACGGTTTATGGGACGTGCGCTACGAGCGTATGGCGCAAAAGGCCGGAAAAGCGACGGTTGAAAAGGCTTCGTTTTATCTCTTTCCCGAAAGACGTCTCGTCGTTGTCGGAAGCGAAAACGGTGTGCCGGTAAAAGTCGTTTCGGGCGGTATCGATTATAATGTCCGAAAAGGAAAGCGCGCTTCTTTGTATTGGATAGGAGAAGCCGGAACGGCCGAAGACGAAGCGCGTGCCGTCTCCGCGCTTGCATCCGTTTCCGAAGAGGGAAAAGTGACACCCGTTCAAGGTGCTTCGCGCCTTATGCTTGCAGTCCGTATCGGAGGCGTGACCTATGCCGCCCTCGTGCCGGATGTTCCGAAAGAGACTTCCTCCGAAACGACGGGAGACCTTCCGAAAGCGGCTCAGACTTCTCAAACGGCGGGCGAAACGGGAAATGCGGGAGCCGTAAGCGAAGTGCAAAACGGAGTGCGGGGTAATTGAGGTTTTCATGCGTGTAATAAAATTAATAAAATATATTTTTATCGTCGTCGTTTTATCGTTTGCGGTTTTGTCATGTAAATCGCTCGGCGAGCCGAAATCGGTGTATGAGCGCTTGAACTACACGGAAAAAGACGTGTACGAAAACGAAAAAAAACGCATCGCCGATCTTGTTAAAACGGAGCCGGTAAACGCGCTCTGGCATGCCGAGCTTCTCGGAGATGCCGATACGATTTCTCTATGCCGGACGGCGGTCGCTCAAAAATACGACGAAGCGATAGGGACAAAAGACTATCTGTCCGCTTTGAAATATTACCGCTCGCTTTCCGCAGTCGGTGCGGCATCCGTTTTGCGCGGCAGCATGAGCGAAGGCGAATTGAGCGCATTGTGCGCATCCGGCGTTCCCGGTCTTTCGGTCGATGAGAGCTGTCTTCCGAAAACGATCGCCGACTGCATCGATGCGACGGTGACGGTGTGGATCGACCGCGGCATATCGATCAAAGACGGAGCGGGATACGCCGACCGCGTTATCGGTTCGGGTTTTTTTATCTCCAAAAACGGCTATATCGTGACGAACCATCACGTCATCGAAGATACGGTAAATCCGAAAAACGAAAAGTATTCGCGCCTTTACATCAAGCTCGCTTCCGACCCCGACACGCGCATTCCCGCAAAAGTCGTCGGCTACGATGCGGTGCTCGACCTGGCGCTGCTGAAAGCGGAAGTGGATGCGCCCTTCGTTCTTGCCCTCGGTTCAAGCGCCGAATTGGGAATCGGCGACAGAGTGTCCGCGATCGGCACTCCGCTCGGACTCGGCGGCACGCTTACGCAGGGCATCGTGTCGAACGTCGAGCGAAAGCTCTTTACGACGGGAAGTGTTTTTCAAATAGACGCCGCGGTGAACTCCGGGAATTCCGGCGGCCCCCTCATAGACTCTCAAATGCGCGTGCAGGCGGTCGTGTTCGCGGGCATCGTGCAGTACCAGGGCTTGAACTTTGCGATTCCCGTCGAATATCTGCGGCAGGATTTGCCGATGCTCTTCCGCGGCGGAAAACGCGAACATCCGTGGATGTGCGCGTACGGGCACACGAAAAAGACGAACGACGGAAAACAGAATATCGGGCTTGAAGTGCAATACCTTATGCCCGGCGGCAGTATGCACCGCGCGGAATTCGCCGCAGGAGACGTCCTTACGTCTGCCGGTGGAAAAACGGTCGATTCGATCGAAGCGATGCAGGATATCCTCCGCTCGCACATCCCCGACACGATCGTAAAATGCACGTACGTGCGCGGAGATGCTTCGGGCAAAAAATACGTCTATCTTGCGCCCCGTCCCGACAACCCGGGCTACGAAATATACAAAAGCGATTTGATTTCGGGTTCGTTCGTTCCGATTTTCGGCATGAAGCTCGCTTCTTCTTCGACCGTAAATCACCGCTCGTATACCGTCGTCGACGTGCTCAAAGGCGGCATCGCCGACGAATCGGGTTTTTCGGAAAACGATCCGGTGAGCGTTTCGCGCGTCGTATTTGCGGACGATAACGATGCCGTGCACGTTTCGTTGTATACGCGCAGAAGGAAAAAAGGTTTTCTCGACATCGCGATGGGATTAACGGCTCCTCTCGACAGTCCTTATTATTTTTAATAATTAACAATTTCGGAAGTGCTATGGATTTAAAGTACAAACGCAATTTTTGCATTACGGCTCATATCGATCACGGAAAGTCGACGCTTTCCGACCGCCTCATTCAAAAGGGAAAAATCATCGACGAGCGGAAGATGAAAGACCAGCTCCTCGATACGATGGATATCGAACGCGAACGGGGTATTACGATAAAAAGCCAAGCGGTGACGATTCCGTATACGGCAAAAGACGGCGTCGATTACGAACTCAATTTCGTCGATACGCCCGGCCACGTCGATTTTTCCTATGAAGTGTCCCGCGCCATCGCTTCGTGCGAAGGCGCCCTGCTGTTGATCGATGCGACGCAGGGTGTCGAATCGCAGACGGTGAGCAATATGTATATGGCGGTCGAACACGATCTCGTGATCATTCCGGTCATCAATAAAATCGATTTGGCGTCGGCCGACGTCGAAGGAACGAAAGCTCAAATTACCAAAGAGCTCGGTCTCGACGGAGATGAAGCCGTCCTCGTGTCGGCAAAGACCGGCGTCGGAGTCGATGAACTTATGGAAGCGATTGTCGCCCGTCTTCCGCCGCCCAAGGGATCGCCCGACGGAAAACTCTGCGCGCTCATCTTCGATTGCAATTACAACGAATACCGCGGCGTCGTCGTCCACGTGCGCATCATCGACGGAAAGGTAAAAAAAGACGACGTGATCCGCATGATGGCGGGTTCCGCCGATTACAAAGTCGAACAGGTCGGCATATTTAAAATCGATTTTGAAGAAACCGATTGCCTCGAAGCGGGCGACGTCGGCTATATCATCGCGGGGATAAAAACCGTAAGCGACGTGCGCGTCGGAGACACGATCACGAATGCGGCCGATCCCGTCGAAAAAGCGATGCCCGGTTTTAAAGACGTAAAGCCCGTCGTCTACTCTTCCATCTATCCGATGGATTCGAACGAATACGAAGAGTTGAAAAACGCGCTCGAAAAATTAAAGCTCAACGATGCGAGTTTGATTTACGAAAAGGATAATTCGCTCGCGCTCGGAAACGGCTTCCGCTGCGGTTTTTTGGGGCTGCTGCATCTTGAAGTCGTACAGGAGCGGCTCGAACGCGATTACGATCAGTCGGTTATCTTTACCGCTCCTTCGGTTCGCTACAAACTCGTTTTGACCGACGGCAAAGAGACCTACATCGATAATCCGTCGGAGTATCCTTCAGGCCGCATCAGAGAAGCCGAAGAGCCGTATATCAAAGCGTCGATCATCACGCCTTCTCAGTACCTCGGCTCTCTCATGGAACTGTGCAAACAAAAACGGGGCGAGCAGACGAATATGATGTATCTCGATGAAAAGAGAGTCGAGCTCGTCTACGAAATGCCGCTTGCCGAAGTGCTCTTCGATTTTTACGACAAACTCAAAAGCTACAGTCGCGGCTACGCTTCTTTCGATTACGAACTCATCGGCTACCGGCCGACAAAGCTTGCCAAAGTCGATTTTTTGGTAAACGGCAAACCCGTCGATGCGCTTTCCCAGCTGACCTTTGAAGGAAACGCAACCGAGCGTGCGCGGAGCGTATGCGAACGGCTCAAAGGCGAGATAAGCCGCGAACAGTTTAAGATCGCGATCCAAGGCGCCATCGGCGGACAGATCATCGCGCGGGAAACGGTGAGCCCCGTCCGCAAAGACGTGCTTGCAAAGTGTTACGGCGGCGACATCACGCGGAAGCGTAAGCTCCTCGAAAAACAAAAAGAAGGAAAAAAGCGCATGAAGATGGTCGGAAACGTTGCGATCCCGCAGTCGGCCTTCCTCGCCGTTCTCAAAGAAGGTGAAGAAAAATAATTGGGCGAATGGCGATTTGAGAAGAAGCTGAACGCCGCTTCATCTTCAGACTTTGATAAAACGTATACACTTTATTGACAATACGTATTACATGTATTGTAATTATAAACGTGAAAGACAAAGACCTTTTGAAATTATTATTAAAAGACGGCTGGGAATTAGTGTCGGTGAAAGACAGTCATCATAAAATCACGAAAAACGGAAAAATCGAGATAATTCCCGTGCACGGCAAAGATATGAAAACCGGCCTTTTAGCGGCTATTCTGAAACGAACCGAACTGGAGGCAAAAAAATGAAAGTTATATATCCTGCAATTTTTCATAGTGAAGACGGCGGTTTCTGGGTTGAGTTTCCCGATTTGCCCGGATGTTCTACGCAGGGCGATACGGAAGCCGAAACGTATGCAAACGCGGTTGAAGCGATGGAGCTTTTTTTACAAGACGATTATACGGTCGATACCTTGCCTAAGGCGTCGGCCGCAAATAAAATTAAAACGGATAAAAAAAGTTTTATGTCTTTTGTATGCGGCGAATTTAAAGTAAATGAAAAGGCAATAAAAAAGACATTGACAATTCCGGCATGGCTTAATATTCAGGCGGAAAAAGCGGGAGTCAATTTTAGTAAAACATTACAAGACGCATTGTGTGAAAAATTAAATCTTGTAATATAGAGCAGCTTTCTACATCGCCTGATGTAGGACGATGATAACGCGCGTATTTTCGGCTTCGGGCATTGCTGTCGGAAGTGCAGTTATCCGCACTATTTTAATTTTTTCCCAAAATCGATTTTCCGACTGCAATGTCTTTAATAAAAAAATCGATTTCCGCTCTGACGCGCTTTAAAAACGATACGGTAAGCGATGCTGTAAGTCCGTCGGGAAAATGCAGATACAGATATTCGCGGGAGCGAAGCAGTTTTTCGATTTCGGCGCTGCGCTCATTTTCGCTCATATTTTGCCCCGACGATAGAATATTTTTTAAGCGTTTGAGAGAGCGCTCTTCTTCTTCGTAAAAATCACGGACGGAGAGCGCTTTTCGTTCGGAGAACGCCGCTTGTTCGGCAAACGTTTTTTTCGCATGCGCCGCTTTCCCGTCCGCATCCTTTCGAGCGATAGCCGTTTCCATTTTTACCGCAGGCTTTCGGTTCTCTGTCTTCGCTTCGTTCGAATCTTTCCCTTCGGCGGTCGTTTTCGCCTCGGTCGTATTGCCGCTTTTTCGAATCAATTCGTCCGCGCTCTTTTTCGAAAGTCCCAAGTCGATGCCCGTCGTTCCCGCGTCGAAGAGATTCGGCGATTGGGAAAAATAAGCGCGGAAGGTTTGGGCGTATGAGAGGAGGGCGGGGGAAGTAAAAAACGGCGTACCGTCTTTTCCGATAATTTTTTGCATGAAGAAAGTGAATGCCGCATCGTAATTTGATGCGGGCGCGGTTTTGCAACTCGATGCAAGGCGCGACGTATGAGCTTCCGCTCCGCGCGCGTGCGTCGTACCTGCGCGGTATGAAAAATCGAGTCCCGTAACGAAGACGGGAACGCGATCGGTTTTCCGAAGCATGAGTGCTATCTTTGTCGCGGTGAGTCCTACCGAACCGAGGGGCGGCATAACGGGAGGGATAATGTTTCTTTCGGCAAGAGAGTCGAAAAAGACCGTGTCGTCATAGTGCGGTGAAAAATAGCAGATATCGGCGCCGCACAGGTCGAAAAGTTTCGGCCACGACGTAATACCTGCAAATACGCGAAAGCGCTTTCCGTTTACGCCTAAAAAAAACGGTGCGATGACGGACTGCGCTTCTTCGCACACGACGGCGTCAGGCTCGATGCCGAGACGGAAAAGCGGGGCGAGGGCGGCATCGGCTGCGACGATGTAAAACGCGCTTTGCACGCTTCGAATGCTTCGGGCGCTTTTTTCCATGCTTTCGCCCGCACCGAAAACGATGATCGGTTTTTCGACCGACTGCGCAACGCGCTCGATCGGGACTGAGCGGCTTAAATGTGCGAGATTGCGAAAAAGATTTCTTGAAAAGCGGCGTCCGAATTTGATGAGCGTGATGCGGTTTTTCCAAAAACGCGCTACGGCATTTTCCGCAGCTTCCGTAAGCGCCGCATAGTGCTGCGGAAAAAACTGCGTGCCTGCCGAAAAGTCTGTGCGCAAAACGCGGCGGAAAGTTCCTGCAGGCGGAAGAGGCGTTCCGTCTTTTGTTTCGGCGCGGCGCTTTGTGAGCATAAACGGGAGATTCGGCAATTCGTCCGGAGAAAGCAGTGCAAAACGGGCAAGCCCGAGCGGAATGTATTTCAGCGAAAAATCGTACAGAGCCGCGTCGAATTCGCAGCCGAGTACGAAACAATTTTCGGGAAGCGAGGCGCACAATTCGGCAAGGCATAAACACAGGACGGGGGAACAGGCGAGCACGAGGGTGCCCGGCGCAAGGGATTTCGACAGAACTGCGCTCCTGACCGCTTTTTCAGGCGCGTATTTTGAATAGAGGTATCTGCCCTTGTATAAAACGGAAAGACCCCCTTCCGTCCGCACCGGTCGGGGATTTCCGTCATCGTTTTCGATCACCGCTTCTCCGTTTTTAATCAACATACCCCCTCGGATTTTATATATCGGATTGTATGACATTTTTTATTTTAGAACAAGATATCGTATTTATGTAAATACGGCTTGATTAAAATAAAAAAAACGCCGATACTGCGCGTATGTCGTATTCCTTGTATTGTGCCGTCGAAATAATTATGTTTGTCACAGGATTGATTTGTTTTTTCGCTTTGTATTTTATTCCCGCAGGATACGGGAAGCTCATCGATAAAAAATGGGGATTCGCTTTTAACAATAAAATCGCATGGATACTTATGGAGTGTCCGACGCTCATCGTTATGATCTATTTGCTTTGCGCGCTCAACTATGAACACAGGCCGGTACGCGTACTGCTGGCGTTTTTTTTTATCGCTCACTATATACAGCGTACCTTTGTTTTTCCGTTTTTATTAAAAGGCAAAAGCAAAATGCCGCTTACAATCGTGCTTATGGGCATGATCTTCAACACCATAAACGCGTTTTTAATCGGCTTGTGGATTTTTTATTTTTCTCCTGCCGAAATGTACGAGCGCAGCTGGCTTTTCGATCCGCGTTTTATTGTCGGGACGATTTTATTTTTTGCGGGCATGTTTATCAATATACGCTCCGACGCCTATATCCGCTCTCTGCGTCCGGCCGGCGACAGTAAGCATTATTATCCGTCCCGTGGAATGTACCGCTATATTACGAGCGCAAACTATTTCGGCGAACTCGTGGAATGGCTCGGCTTTGCCGTTTTGACGTGGTCGCTTCCGGGCTTTTTATTTGTGTTTTGGACTGCGTGCAATTTGGTGCCGAGAGCCGATGCGATTTATAAAAAATATGCCGAAATCTTCCCCGACGAAACGGCGCGATATAAGCCCAAGCGCATAATTCCGTTTTTATATTGATTTACAGCAGGGAATACGACTCACCCTTTGTCGACGACGGCGATTGTTTTGGGTGCGCTTTTACTTTTCGTAGGCCAATATGTCGCGGCCGTCTTCGGCCGAATACGATTCGGTTTCATCTTTTCCGTGATCGTCGTACCACAGCTGTGCATAAAACGGAATGTGCTTTGCAAGTTCGCCGAAATTCCACGGCGGAGCGCTGCAGCATTCGGGGCACCAATGTCCCGTTTTTAGAACCAAGTACGGGCTTGCCGTAAAGCGGTGACCGTTATGGCACTGCCATTGCAAATGGCTGTACATATCGCCCTTCGTCATCGTTTTGCTTACGCACTTTCCGCCGCGGAAAGATGCCGCCTGTTTTACGTCTTCAATATCGAGCTCTTCGGTCTTTTTCGTTTCATCGTAGCCGTGATTTAAAAGCAAACCGTTTTGTTCGATTAAAGATTCATCCTTTAATTTTTCGTAATCCAAAAAAGCGCCCGTTTCCTGATTTTGATTTTTGCACAATAAAGGAAATTTTTCCCAGCTGCGCGGAAGCGCGAGGTACGCTTCGAGCGAACCGAAAAAAGCGTTGATCCGTTTTGTAAGACTGTGCGAAACCCAAAAGGCAGGCGCATTGTTCGTGCGCAAAAGCGGCATTATCGCAAAACGTCGTACGAGACGCGGAAAGGGTTTTCCCAATTTAAAATACCATAATTTTTTTTCGAGTCGTGAAAAGAATTCTTCAAAACTTTCGTGCTGAAAATCGAGGTATTCGTTCAATACGTGCGAATCGGAAAACCACATACAGTGAAAGTTGCGCGTTGCGTTCCATTCGGGCTTAAAAATTTCGGTGCAGCTTCGTCCCATCATCTTAAAGCCGCGGTCGAGCGTTTCAAAGCCCGTAACGCGGGAAGCCTTTCCGTTTCCGATGTTGTATACTTTTTTCCAAAAATCGGCGCCGAGCGTTCCATCCGAATCTTTTTCGACAAGATTTTTCAAAAGCAAGCCGGAAGTTTTTGCTGTTGCCCATTCGATCGGCGTATTCCAGCACGTATGGAACATCAGCCCGTCGTGCATATTATTAAAAAGTACACGGTCGTATAAAATGCCGCTTTGCCGCAGTGACACCCAGCACAAAGGAGAATCGATGACCGCGCGTTCGGCTTTTATCTTGCTTGCAGCGTACACGTCGAATGCGCTCGGCATGAGCGGGTCTCCGACACGTCCCCACGGGTGTTTGAACGTTCTGTTTCCGTATTCGGCAACCGTACCGATGTAAACGAATTTTGTCTTTTGGATTTGGCCGCTCGCAGCTACGGCTTCGAGCAGATTTTCGGTACCGAGACGGTTGGTGCGAAACGTTTCGTCGGGGTTGTGATCGGCAGCAGGCGGAATGATCGCCGCACAGTGAAGCACATAGTCGGCGCCTTTTACGGCGGTAAGACAATCGCCGTAATTTTGTATGTCGCCGAATATGACTTCAATGAGTTTGTTTTTTTGAAGCTTTTTTGCCAAGCGTGTATTCGCTTTTTTTGGACGTAAAAGAACGCGGCACAGGAATTTTCCCGTCCGCGCGATTTGCGTCAAAGCTTCCGCCCCCATCGTTCCGGATGCTCCGGTAATGAAGACCGTTTTCATTTTTTGTAAAATAAAATTGCGAACATCGCTGTCAGTTGTTCGACGCATTCATAAAATAATTGAAGTATACCGTAAAGAGATCGTTTTTCAGTTTCGGACTCGCCATGAGGTGCGAAGAAGCCGATTCTTCATCGCTGCTTGCAATCTGTCTCTCAATCGAAGACGCGTTTTCCGACGGCTCGTCTTTTACTTCGTCCGTATACTGCAGCACGAGCACGTTTTTCCCGTTGACGACAGGCGATGAGATTTCATTGGACTTTAAAGAAAATGCCGTCTGCAAAAAGTTTTTGTTCGTATCGGCACCGGAAAGCCCTTGTATGCTCGTATCCACGGGATTGGCAAAGGCAACGTTTCCGTAGTTGAGCGGGAAAGGAGCGATCGCCGTGTTCGCCGCGCCGATTTTTTTTGCCGCTTCCTCGAATCCGCTGCTTGCGGCTTCCGCTGCAAAATTCTTTGCTATATCCGTATAATAATCTTCGATGCGCCCCGCTTCATTCGAGCGCAGATAGCTCCACACATCCTTTACGGTCTGTTCATTTGTAAAATCGGGATCGGAAGCGCTGCCGTCCGCGTGAAACACGGAAAAGCCGATATTCGTTTCGATGACGGCACTCGTCGCATCTTTTGCAAGGGAGACGACTTTTTCGACGTCGTCGGAATTTTTTATGATACGTTCGATTTCATATCGATATGAATTTGTCAATTTTCCGTTCGCATCGCTGTAATTTTTCGTCGAATATTCGTTTACCGCGTCTGCAAATGTGATTTCGTTGTTTTTAAGGCGCTTCGCTACGGTTTCCGCTTTCGATTTTTCGCCGCACGTGATGATCGACATATCGTATTTAATAAATTTCTGCGCGTTTGCACGTCCGTATGCTTCCTTTTCGCTGTCGGGATAATCGTCGGTGCTGAAAGACACCATATCGAATCCCCGTTTTTCGGTGCCGAAATTTTCAAAAAAAGCGATTTCGTTTTCAGACGATTTTAATCCGTACAGCGCCGTGCCTGCAAACTGTTCGGAATCGCCGAACATATCGCTTGTATAGCGGTTCTTCGTAAGCTCTTCACGGATTTCCTTTTGCCGCTGTTCGATTTCGGATGCAGGGGTTTCTCTGTATTTTCGCTGTGAGTATTTGCCGTTTTCAAAAAAGTACGGAAGCATTTCACGGTTTACGGCGCTTTGCGGCACGACATAGCCGCTCTCTGCTATCGCCTGCGTGTACGCTATTTTTTGAACGACCGCGTTGAATGCATAATTGAAAATATAATAATTCGACTGCGGGTCGATCTGTCTGCCCTGTCTTTGAAAAAGATCCGCGTACTTTGCAACGTAGTCTTTGAAATCGGAACCTTCTTCGAATTTTATTTTTTTGCCGTCGTAGGATCCGAACGGCGGGAGCATGTCCCGATTGCCTCGTCCGACCATGGCGGGAGCGAGGATGAACGCAAAAGCCGATACGGCCAAAACGATAATCAAGCCGGCGGTGTAAAAGCCCTTTTTCATGATAAAATCCTTATGTCAATTCGTATAAAATAGAAAATTATATAATTTTATCACGATAAGGACGGAGTGTCAATTTATGCGTCGCGCGTATCGCGCGTGTATGTGCGTTGATTTATCTAAGTTACTGAATAAAAGTCGACTATAGAGCGGCCGTAGGGGCGCATATCCGTGCGGGAAAGCTCTCCGATTTTATCGGGCATCGATTTTTCTTCGGGCCGGTGCACGATGATCGTTCCGCCGCTTTTGCACATACCGTTTTCGGCAGCGGTTTTTATTAATTCCGCGTGAAACTTATACGGAAAGGGCGGGTCGAAAAAGATATAGTCGAAGCTGTTTTTACACCGTTTAATAAAATATTCCACGGGCATAAAATGGCATTTGACGACGATACCGAGTTCGCGTTCGACGAGGGCGACATTTTCGAGTATGACGGGGATTTTGATTTTATCTTTTTCGCACAGTTCGACGAGGGACGCCCCGCGGGATGCCGCTTCGATCGCTATAGTACCCGAACCGGAAAACAGATCGAGAAAGGATTTTCCGTCAAGACCGCCGAGTATCGCGAACACCGATTCGCGCATCCTGTCCATTGCGGGACGGATGACGCCTTTCGGACACTTGATCTGCCGGCCTTTTAAAACGCCGCCCGTTATGCGCATGATCAGTTATCCGCGTTGAGCGACCGATAGATGTCGTCGTGTTCCAGCGCTTGATTTTTTTGCGCAAAGTCGAATGCGCGAAGGCCGGATGCCGTGCGCGCCGAAGGAAGAGCACCCGATTCGAGCAATGCTTCGATGACGGCTGTAGACCTTGCTGCAGCGGCTGCATACATAAGAGGAGTTTTTCCTTCCCAAAATGCATTGATCGGCACACCCTTATCGACAAAGCACCGGATTTTTTCACATTGGACGGCGAGGGGTACGTTTGAAGATGTGATCGTATGAACAAACGCTTTTACGGTTTCGCTTTCGGTTGCAGAATACGAATCGAGGAGCAGCGAAACGACGTCGGGATTTTCCGAGTATTCGGCTGCGATCACGAGAGATGACACGCCGTAGGAATTTTTTGCGCGGACGGAAGCCCCCGCATCAATGAGTATACGGGCGAGATCGGGATCGTTTTGCGTTCTCACCGCATACATGAGCGGTGTCCAGCCTTCTTTGTCGCGCGCGTTTACATCGGCACCGCTTTTAATCAGAGTACGGGTAAGATCAATACTCGCGCCTTTTATCGCGAACATAAGCGGCGTAACGCCTTTTTCATCCTGCATATTGACATTTTTAATAATCGTCTCGCTTTGCACCGTGTCGGCCATAGCTTCTTCGGCATCGGAGGGCGACTCGGCGTAATCGTATAAAAAGGTTTTGCCGTGTGATGCCGAGGGACGAACAGCGGGAAGTGGAAGGGCAGGCGGCGGCAGCGGAACGGCTGCATCCGCTTCGGCTGCTGCGGCGCCCGCCTGTTTTTCGGGCGAGGAGTTTTCGGAAGCGGCATCCTTTACCGCATCGGGCGAAGCTTCAGCGGTTTGCGTTTCGGAAAGCGCTTTCTCATCTTGCGCTTCGGTTTCCGCAGTGTTTTCCGTCGCCTCAGAAACGGCTTCCGTACTTTCTGCCGGTCGCTCGATATTTGCCGCAGCGGAAAGGAGCGGTACACCGCCTTCTGTCGTTTGCTCCAGCAGGGCGATATCGCTTTCGTTCAGATACGATGCGACGATTTCCCGGACGGCGGGATTCGTTTCCGCATATGAGGCAGCGTATCTGCCTTTTTTATCGCGCGTCATAAGACGCTTGTGTATTTTTTTTTCGGATGCGCGACCCGAACCGAGAATGCGGCGAAATGTGCTCGGGGCGCTGCAGTATTCGCACGCGTATGAAACGGCAGTCCGCTTTTCCCGATTCTTTTGATCGGCACCGATGCCCGCTTTGAGCAGCACGCTGATGATATCTTCCTCCCGATCGTGTATGATCGCCGTGATGAGGAGATTGTTTCGTTCCTTTCCGATCGTACGGGTAGGCGCGTCTCCGTCGAATAAAAATGCGCGTTTGATTTGCTTCGCCGTGCCGCTTTGCATGAGATCCGGATATGTGTCGGACGCGGCGGCGGCAAGCGAAAAAAATGCCATGACGAAGAGAATTCGGAAAAATACTTTCATATCGATAAGTATACACGATTGACCATTTTTCATCAATCTGATAATATAATAAAACACCCCTTGGAGCTTCGTATGAAGTTCCCAAATGTCCACAAGGAGATACCATGCGAAAATACGAACTGATGACCGTTTTCCCGCTCGACGAGGAAAAGTCAAAAAAAGGCGCTGACGATGTCCGCAGCGTTTTAAATGAATTCGGAGCCGAAATCGAAAAAGAAGAACCCTTCGGCGACCGCGATTTAACCTATGAAATCAAAAAACAAAAACGGGGACGCTTTATCCTGTTTACGATGAAGCTCAATCCCGCAAAGATCGTCGAAATCAACAAACAGTTCAAACTCAACACGAATATGCTCAAATACCTGTTTGTAAAGCTCGACGAAAAAGAAGCGAACTGAGGGTCGATCCCGCTTTCGGAGGCTGCAGTATGACGGATATGAATCATGTATTTTTGATCGGGCGCTTGACGAGAGACCTCGGCGCGGACGAACGCTCTTTTGCGTATGTCGGCAACGGTCAAATGGCTCGGGCAAATATCAGCATCGCCGTCAACCGAAGCAAAAAAGAAGGCGAGCAGTGGGTCGACGAAGTCAATTATTTCGATATAACGATTTGGGGACGGACTGCCGAAAACCTGAAACAGTATCTGCTCAAAGGAAAGCAGATCGCCGTCGACGGTTATCTGAAGCAGGACCGCTGGCAAAAGGACGGACAAAACTTCAGCAAAGTCGTCGTCGTTGCGAATTCGGTACAGCTGCTCGGCGGAAAATCGGAGGGCGGACAAGCGTCCGGGGGTGCTCCGAGATTCCAACCGAAAGCGCCGTCCGAAAAGACGGGACAGTACGGCGCTTCATCATCGCCGACCGATGACGGGTTCCCCGAAGATATTCCTTTTTAATGTAATTGGAGATTATAATGGCAGACGAATTGAATAACGAAAGCGCAGCCGCTGTTTCGGCTGAAGAAAAGATGAACGCAGCCGCTCTCGATACAACGACTATGAGCGACGACGAGGCGGAGGAAAAAGGAGCGGGAAGAAAGGGCGGAAAAACTTATTTCCGCAAAAAAGTGTGCCGCTTTTGTGCGAACAAAACGAAGATCGACTACAAAAACGCGGACAGCCTGCGCCGCTATATGACCGAACGCGGTAAAATTCTTCCGCGTCGTATCACCGGTACCTGCGCAAAACACCAGAGAGAACTTGCAGCGGCTATCAAACGCGCGCGCAATATCTGTCTGTTGCCCTACGTAGCCGACTGAAAAACTATTTAATTGATCGGGTATGCGATCCGACTCCTGGTGACGCGCTCGAACGATACAAAGTGCCGCCGCAGCCGAACTCGTATAGAGGCGGTGCAATACCATTTTTAAGAGGAGCTTGAACATGAAAGTCATTTTGAACACGGACATTAAAACGCTCGGAGAAGAAGGAGACGTCAAAAACGTCGCCGACGGATATTTCCGAAACTTTTTGCGTCCGAGAAGACTTGCCGTACCGTATAACGACGCGACCGTCGCGTTCTTTGAAAGCCGCAAAGCCGAAATAGAAGCGCGCAAAGAGCAAAAGCGCAAAGATTCGGCGAGCCTCAAAGAAAAACTCGAAGCGTTGCATTTGGAGATCACGATGCCGGCAGGCAAAACCGGAAAGCTTTTCGGTGCGGTTTCCGCCCAAGTCATTTCCGACCTGCTTGCAAAGAACGGATTTGAAATCGAGCGCAAACGCATCGAAATTCCGGGCGTTTCGATCAAATCGGTCGGAAACTACCACTTCACCGTAAAACTTTACGAATCGCAGACCGCTCAGATGGTCGTTTCGGTAAAGGGCGAAGAGAGCACCGAAGTGAAAGACGCTGCCGACGACGGCAAAGCGAAAAAGGCGAAAGCCGAAAGCGCAGGTGAAAATTCCGCAAACGAAGGTGCGGAAGCGGTCGCAGCGGAAACTTCCGAAAGCGTTTCGCAGGAAAGCGCGCAATCGGACGGAGCCGAAGCGTAATTTTCCGTCCGGATACAACGGGAATGCGGCTGTCTGAAAAGCCGACCGGCTTTTGAGGCAGTTTTATCTCGTTTTTAATAAGCGAATATTGAGCGGATTGCGGCGAAGGCCGGTGCGTTCCCGAGGAGCGGCCGGCTTTTGCCGTCTAAAGAGACAAAGCTGTGGATATCTTGGGGATAATCTGTTGAAAGCGTGTGGAGAAAACTATGGCAGCTGCGATGTTAAAAGATAAGATTCCGCCGCACAATGCGGAAGCCGAACAGGCTGTCCTCGGCGCGCTCCTCCTCGATTGGAACGCCGCGACGGATATCGTTACGATTCTCCGCGCAGACCGCTTTTATTCGCTCCAAAATCAAATCATCTATCAGGCGATGCTGTCGCTTTTGCAGCAAAATATCAAAGGCGATACGCTCACCGTTATCAATCAGCTCACGAAAGACGGCAGCCTCGAAAAAGCGGGCGGGGCGGCCTATATCGCCGATTTGACGGGCAAAGTGCCGACGAGCGCAAACATCGAATACTACGCCGACATTGTCCTCGACTGTGCCTATCGCAGGGATCTTATCAAAATCGCATCGGAAATGCACGCTTCTTCGTTCGATGAAACGCACGAAAGCATTGAGCTCATCGAAGAAGCGGAACAAAAGATATTCGCGCTTTCGCAGCGCAACGAAACGACAAAGATCCGCAGCATAAACGATGTGCTCGCCGAAACGATCGAGCTTATCGATAAGCGATACAAGAGCCGCAATCAGTTTACCGGCGTGCCGTCGGGATTTTCAAAGCTCGACACGATGACAAGCGGTTTTCAAAATTCCGAATTCATCGTCATAGGCGCGCGTCCTTCCATCGGAAAAACCGCACTTGCGCTGTCGATGATGGAGTACATCGCCGTCGACCAGCAGATCCCGTGCGGATTTTTTTCACTCGAAATGTCGTATGAACTCATCGGCCAGCGCCTGCTTTCGCAAGTGTCGCGCATCCCGGGCAATAAACTGCGCTCGGGCTTTTTGCAGATGCAGGATTTTCAGCGCCTCCAAGACGCGGCTGGCCGTTGCTATAATGCGCCGCTTTTTATCATCGACACGCCGAATATGAAGCTCCTCGATATCCGCGCGATGGCGCGCCGCCTCGTCGCCAATCAGGGCGTCAAAATCATCTTTATCGATTATATCGGACTCATCGTCACGGAAGACAGGAGCGCGCCCGTATTCGAACAGGTAGCGGAAATTTCAAAATCGCTGAAAGCGCTGGCGCGCGAACTTACGATCCCGATCGTCGCGCTTTCGCAGGTTTCCCGCGATGCCGAAGGCAATGAGCCGACACTCGCTCAAATCCGCGGTTCGGGCGCGGTCGAACAGGACGCCGACGTCGTCATATTCATACACCGCGACAGAAAGCGGGACGATCCTTATGAACCGCAAGAAGCGAAGCTCATCGTCGCAAAACAGAGAAACGGCGCGACGGGCACCGTCGAAATGATGTTTATACCGCCGTGCGCAAAATTCGAAAACAAAGCCGATCATTGAACGGAAAGAGCTGTCGCAAAAGTCGGTTACTTTTTGGACAGCCATAATTCCGAATCTCTTTTCGGAATTCGATATAGCTTCACACGACCCCGATTCCGAATTTCTTTGCAAAACTCGAAATCGACTCGTTACAATTCCGAGTTCCGCTTTACACAGTTCCGCTTTATTTTTTCTGCGGCGGCAGCTCGGATAAATCGCTTTTTGCAAGCAGTTTGATCCTGCCGTTTTTTCCCGTCACGACGATCGCACTGTCGGAAACGGAAACGGGCGAACTCTCCATGAGCGGCACTTTCGATTTCAAAAGCAATTTCAGCGTTTCGTCGTACTTTGCCAACACCCAATCGTTTCCGTCGCGGATAATGCAGTAGTAGTCTTTGCCGTCCCGAGCGAGCACGGAGTTTTCGGAAACCGTTTCATCGCTTTCCTTCGTGATTTCCATATTGACCGGATCGAGGATGACGAGCTTTACCGTACCGTTTCCGGCATTTTTTCCGGCGATCGCAATAAAGCCGCCGCCTACGGAGTAATAAGTCCTGTCGCGGATAAAGGTGACGGGGGAAGCGTGAATGACTTCGCCCGTCTGCGAATTGACTTTAACCAAACCCGAAAGGAGTTCTTTTTCGTCGGTGAGCTGCATACCGTATACGGCGCCCGCTCTCGCATTTGCAGCATCGCGCTCGATAACTTCCTGCTGATCCTTTGCGATTTCCTTGCGCTCCTGCTGCGCTTCGGTTTCTTTTTTATCGGCTCGAGCCTGCGCTTCGGAAGCTTCGTCTTTTGCCTGCTTCGTACGCTCAGCCTGTTCGTCGGTTTTCTTTTGCTGTTCGTCCGCCGCCCGCTCTTTTTTATCGGCGTCGGCCTGCGCTTTTTTGTCGTTCGGATTTTGCTCCGCTTTTTCGCGCGCCGCTTCCGCTTCCTTCTGCGCTGTTTCGTTTTTTCTTTGCTCTTCGTCGAGCTTTTTCTGTTCCTCGGTCGCGCGCTTTTGCGCGCTCTGTGCCTGCTCGCTCGCATTGTCGGCTTCGCGTTCTTTGATGTCGACCATCTGCTTGCGGCTTTCGATGTTCCGGTCGTCGTCTTCTTTCATCGATTCGACGACCTTTTTGTCGCTGATCGCCGACGTGTCGACCGTGCTTAAGCCTCCGTTTACGTCATTAAGCGGGATGACGATTTGACTGCGGCCGGGCCATTCGTCGTATCTCACCGAAAGACCGCAAATCTTTTCGGTGAGATTTTTCGTGACGATATTTTTATAGCGCGATTTGAAATAATCGATATTGGTGCGGTAGACCGCGTTGTACACCGTTATAAAAACCGCAAGCGTATCGGCATCCCGTTCGGAATAATTATACGCCGCCGAAAGATAGGCCGAAATGATGCGTCGAAGATTGACGATGTGATCGACCGTCGCGTTTTTTCCGATAAAAAAGATATCGGCATCGAGCTTGCCTTTTTCCTTCGGGTCGACGGCGTGGATGACATAGTATTTTCCGCTGTCGCCTGCCGTCATATACGCATCGCGCGAACGGGCGATGATGCGGCCGGATGAAGAGCCGATCGCTTTGATTGCCGAAAGCGAATCGATCCGCGCGTGCGGTCCGACGTAGTTGATAAATTCGATAGTATCGGAAACGCTCTTCAGTTCGGGTTCGTTTACCTGAGATGCGAGCGCCGATGTGAAAAATACGGCGCACGCAAAAGCCAGAGCGATTTTAAAAACAAAGCGATTGTTCATCGGTATTCCTCCGCGATTGATACGGTTATATATCGGCATAATTATAGCACAGGGCAATTATTTTTGCTATCGTAAAAGCGCGCATTCGCAGAATCAATTTCATATCGATTGACATAACCGGCACGCGAAGAGTAAGATGATGAGCGTAAATTTCTGAAAAATAACAGCGAGGTTCGTATGAAAAAAGCGACGGCTCTGGCGGCGGTTTTGTTTTTGGCGTTTGTAACATCTGCGTTCGGCGACGACGGTATGCAGATAAAGATAGACAACTATTCCATAACGATCCCTTCGCTTTGGCTCGCACAGCGGACGGATTCCGCGACCGTGTTTATCCTGTATTCGCCGCTTGAAGAAAACGATACGTTTCAGGAAAACGGCAATTTGACCGTAGAAAAACTTCCGTCAAAATATTCGGTAAAAGCATATTTAAAAGCGGGAAGGGAAGTGCTGAAAAAGCTTTACGCGAATTTTAAACTCATCGAAGAAGGCGCCGATTATCAGATATTTTCAGGCGAGCTCAACGGGATCGCTTTGCAGCAGATGCAGTTCGTGTCGATCAGCGGAACCGAAGCGTACGTATTGACTTTTTCTTCGACTCCCGAAGATTTCGACCGCTACGCTGATACTTTTAAAGCAATTTACGGCACGTTTACGTATTGAAGGAAACCGCCGAGCGGCTTCGGATGCCGAAATGCGAAAAAAGATTTTTTATGTAATCGGTTCGTGTGCTTTTTTATGCATACTCTTTTTAGGTATGCAAAATTGCGGCATAATACCTTATCGTAAAACGATCCGCGCGGATTACGAAAATGAAAAATTGATATTTTATAAATTTCGCACCCGTAGAATGTTCGGCTTAAATTTAAAAACGGACGCGAATCTCTCAATATTTATAGAAGCGGCACATTGTAAAACGAAATACAGGATATTCAATAACTATGAGAAAAAAATAATGTTAACGAATTCCGAAAACATATTTTTTGACGAACTCATAAAACTTTGTAAACAATATGATGAAAGTAAAATTTATATACTGAATAGCGTATGTAC